>CALGTD010000139.1 GCA_937901895.1 uncultured Spartobacteria bacterium
CTGCCGGGGAAGGAGCGCATCACCTCCTGCGCGAGGATGCTGCCGTAGGAATTCCCGAAAATGATCACCTGCGGGTGCCCGAGGGCGATGCGCAGGGCGTCGATGTCGGCGGCATTTTCCGTGGTGTTGTAGGCGCTGAGGTCGATGCCCCGGGCGCGAAAGCCGTTCCGCGCGGCGCGGATCTCACGAGCGTTCGCTGCGGTGTAGCCGAGGTAGGGCTCGGAGAAGCCGACGCCGCGCTGGTCGATGAGGACGACGTCACGATGCCGCTGGATCGCGGCGAAGACCGGATAGATCTCGCCAAAGGCGGTGCAGGAACCACCGGGGCCGCCATTGAGGTAGAAGACCGGCGCCGCGCCGGGCGTGGGATGAGTCGTCTTCATAATCACGGCGGCGATGCGAAGCGTGCGGCCGTTGGGACGGGCGCGGTTTTCGGGCACCGTGAGATAACCAAACTGGACCGGCTTCGTGTAGAACGGCCGGAGTTCCTTCGGCAGCGGCGCGTGGTGAAAACTGGCGGCGGATGCGGCGGTCGGGACGAATGCCAGCGCCCACAGCGCGAACAGCGAAATGCGAAGATGTGACGCGGTCATCGCGCCCGTCATAGGGACAGGATCCTCCCAAGGCAACGAGGAGCGTCGACGATGCTGCGAAAAAGCGGAGCCCGTGCTCCATCGAGAAGCACGAATGGCCGGGTGGGTTTCCATTCCGTGGGAAGGTGTTACCATGCGGCCATGAAAAGCGTGCTGGTCACGGGAGCGGGATCGGGAATCGGATTGGCGATTGCCCGACGGCTTGGTGAGGCGGGGCTCCGCGTTTATGCAGGCGTCCATCGGACGTCGGGCGCGCTTGGACCGGGCATTCGCGAAGTGGTGCTCGACGTGACGAACGCGGAGTCGATCGCCGCGGCCCGCCGCGAACTCGAGGGCCAGCTCGGGGACGACGGTCTCTTCGCACTCGTGAACAACGCCGGCATCGGCGACCTCGAGCCATTCGAGTTCACGCCCATGGAGCACTTCCGGCAGGTGTTTGACGTGAATGTCTTCGGCACCGTCGCAACGACGCAGGCGCTCCTGCCGCTGCTGCACCGGGGCCGCGGCCGCATCGTCAACATCGGGTCCGTCGGCGGCATGATCACCATTCCCTTCGGCTCGGCGCTCACCGCGTCGAAGCACGCGATCGAATCGATCAGCGACGCGCTGCGACTGGAGCTTTACGCGGCGGGCATCCATGTCACCTGCATCCAGCCCGCGTCGATCAACTCGGGTTCCGCCGAGAAGATTGCCGAAAAGACCGAGGAAACCATCGCCGCGCTTCCTCCGGATGGGCAGCGGCGCTATGGGGAGCCGCTTCGCGCTTTTACGAAGACGATGCTCGAATCCGAGACGGGAGGCAGTCCGCCGGAAGTCGTGGCAGAGGCGGTGCTTTCCGTGCTGCAGGAGAAGGAGCCCCCGGCGCGCAAGCTCGTCGGCAAAGGCGGGCATTTGCTGAAGCTGCTCGCCCGCGACGTCCCCGACACGATGCGCGACGCACTGCTCCGCAAACATTTCCTCGGCGACCCGGGGTTCGGCTCGCAGTCGGGGTGATGCGGAAACTTCGCGGCTTAGTCGGATGACACGGAGTCCGCGACGACGGGCGCCTTTTTCGAGCGCGGTGGCACCGGCGTTTTTGGAAGGCCGGGAACTTCGTTGAGAAATTCGAGCACATCCGGAATGCGGTCCGGATAAAGCGTGAAGGCGTGGCCCTTCTCGGTCACGAGCAGGCGGACGGGGACCCCCGCCGCGTCGAGCCGCGAGCGCATGATCCGGCTTTGCTCGAGGGGAACGATGGGATCCTCACTGCCGTGAAAGAGAAGCGTCGGAGGATCGCCGGCACTCGCGTAGCGGGTGGGGCTCGCCTCCCTCGCATTGGACATGCGTCGTTCGACGCGCTCTCCAAGAAGGAGCGCGACGGGGTGCAGCGGATTGTCGCGCGCGGAGGGCGGAACAAGCGCAAGGAGATCGGTCGGCGGATAGAGGGCGGCCATCGCCTTGATGCTTCCGCGCGGAGGAGCGGGGCCCCAACCGGGATGCGACTCGCCCTGCGTGAGGCCGAGCAGCAGGGCGAGATGGCCGCCGGCGGATTGTCCCGCCACCACGAAGGCGGTGGGATCGAGATCGAGCTGGCGGGCGTTTTTCAACAACCAGTCCGTCGCCATGCGGACGTCACGGATTTGCGCCGGAAAGTCCGCGCCCGCGGCGAGGCGGTATTCGAGGCTGGCCACCGCATAGCCGTAGCGCGGGAAATGGCGCACGAAGACGTCCTGCCGTTTGCTGCCGAGAATCCAGCCGCCGCCGTGAATCCAGATGATGAGCGGGTATCCTCCCCTGGGCGGCGCGGCGCGTGGATAGTAAATATCGAGCTGGAGATCCTCGCCCGGGATCTTCGCGTAAACGAATTCCCGGCGCACCGCGTCGATGCCCAGCACGTCGCGCACCTTGCGCAGCAGAAATCCTTCCCGCGGTTTCGCGGACTCCGCCGGGGCGGACGCGGTGGAAACGACGAGCGCCGCGAGGAAGAGAGCAGGAATTCGAAAAAGACGCATGTCCCCCTTGCATCGTTTCCGCGAAGGGCTTCGGCCGTCTTTGCGCCGAGGCTCAACGCCGGCGTCGCATGCTGCTCTTCAACGAGCCCATGAGCCCGCGCACGATTGCCGAACCAAGTGCGGTGCCCGCGCTGCGGAGCAGGCTTTTCATCATGGCCGTGCCGGGCGAGTCGGAACGGGAAGAGGACGATCGTTTCGTGGTGGAGGGCTTTCGCGAGGAAGGCTTCGGCGCGGACGGCTTTTCCGCCGGGCGCACGCTTTTCTGCAGCCGCTCGTAGGCGGACTCGCGGTCGATCTCCTGCTCGTAGGTGCCGAAGAGCGGCGACTGCTTCACGAGGCGCTCGAGTTCAGAGTCGGGCAACGGAGCAAGCGAGCTGCGTGGCGGGTAGATCTTCGCCCGCTCGGCAGGCGTGGGCGAACCCTTCGAATCGAGGAACGACACGACCGCCTCGCCGACCTGGAGTTCGAGGATCGTTTCGTAGAGGTTGACGCCGGGCTTTTGACGAAACGTCTCCGCCGCAGCGCGCACGGCCTTTTGATCCCGAGGCGTGAAGGCGCGCAGGGCGTGCTGCACGCGGTTGCCGAGCTGGCCGAGGATTTCCTCGGGAATGTCGAGCGGACTCTGCGTGACGAAATACACGCCGACGCCCTTCGAGCGGATGAGACGCACGACCTGCTCGACCTTGCCGCGAATGACCTTCGGGAGTTCGTCGAAGAGCAGATGCGCCTCGTCGAAGAAGAATACGAGCCGCGGCTTGTCCGCGTCGCCGACCTCGGGCAATTCCTCGAACAACTCAGACAGCAGCCAGAGCAGCAGCGTGGCGTAGGTCTGCGGCGAGTGCATGAGGCGGTCGCCGGCGAGGATGTTGATCACGCCACGGCCGTCGGGCGTCACGCGGAGAAGGTCGGCGAGCTTCAATGCGGGTTCGCCGAAGAGCCCGGCGCCGCCCTCGTTCTCGAGCGCGAGCAACTCGCGCTGGATCGCGCCGATGCTGGCGCTGGAGACCTGCCCGTATTCGGCGCGGAGTTCCGCGGCATGCTCGGCGGCGAATTGCGCCAGCGCACGCAGGTCCTTCAAATCAAGGAGGAGAAGCCCGTTGTCGTCGGCGTATTTGAAGAGCACATTGATCACGCCCTCCTGCGCCTCCGTGAGGCCGAGCAGTCGCGAGAGAAGAAGCGGGCCCATTTCGCTGAGCGTCGTGCGAACCGGGTGTCCCTTCCGGCCGAAGACATCCCAAAAACAGACCGGGTAGCCGGTGAAGGAAAAATCCGTGAGGCCGAATGCCTGCACGCGTTCGTCGATCTTTGGATTCGACCCGCCCGGTTGCGCGAGCCCCCCGAGGTCGCCCTTGATGTCGGCGAGGAAAACCGGCACGCCGAGCTCGCTGAATTTCTCCGCCATCACGCGCAGGGTCACCGTTTTCCCGGTGCCCGTCGCGCCGGCGATCAGGCCGTGCCGGTTGGCCATTTTCGGATCGAGGGCGAGAGGGGCGCCGGCGAACGCCACGTCGAGCGGGCTTTGCATGGACGGAATTTTGAACCGGGAGGACGGTGGGAGCGAGGTCAATTCAATCCGCGGCCAGCTCGGGCTGCGCACGGGTGGCCGTCTGGAGCGCGTGCTGGAGGCTCGCGAGCTTGATCGGCTTCGCGAGGTAATCGGTCATGCCCGCCTCGAAGCAGCGCGCGCGGTCCTCCGGCATCGTCGCGGCGGTGAGCGCGATGATGGGCAGCGCTGCGGCGCGCTGCTGGAGCGGCGTGGCATCCGGATCGGACGCCCATTTGCGAAGGCTCCGGCTGGCCTCCCAGCCGTCGAGATTGGGCATTTCGCAGTCCATGAGGATGACGTCCGGCAGCGGCTCGTCCTGCTGGAGGAGCTGGAGCAGCTCGGCGCCATCCTGCGCCATGGTCGCGGAACACGAAAGCTTCTCGAGCTGGACGGCGAGAATGCGCCGGTTGATCGCGTTGTCCTCCGCCACGAGCACGCGCAGGCCGAGACGCGCGGACTCCGGATTCGCAACGGGCGGCGCGGGTCGGGAAACGGCGGTCTCCGGCAACGGGAGCGAGAAGAAGAATGCGGAGCCGCGGCCGGGCGCGCTTTCCACCGCGAGTTTCCCCCCGAGAAGCTCGACGAGGCGGTAACTGATCGCCAGGCCGAGGCCGGTGCCGCCGTAGCGGCGGGAGGTGGAGGCATCGGCCTGTGTGAACCGGCGGAACAGCTTTCGCTGCGCTTCGTCGTCCATGCCGATGCCGGTGTCTCGCACTTCGAAGCGAACCGCGCGGGCGTTTTCCGACGGAGAAGACTCGCTGGTGATCGAGAGCGTCACGGAGCCGCCGGCGGGGGTGAACTTGATCGCGTTCGAGAGGAGGTTGAGCAGCACCTGGCGCAGGCGGAAGCTGTCGCCGAGATGATGGAATCCGCCGAGGTCCGGCGTGAGCCGGGAACGGAGCCGGATGTCGGCCCGCGCGGCGGCGGGCTGCAGCAACCCGACGCAATCATCGGCCAGCGTCGTGAGCTGGAAGGGCTGCTGGTCCAGCTCGAGCTGGCCGGCCTCAATCTTCGAGAGATCGAGCACGTCGCCGATGATTCGCAGCAACAACTCGCCCGATTCGGAAATGAGGCGGGCGCTTTCAGCGGCGCCGGATGGCAGATCGGACCG
>CALGTD010000140.1 GCA_937901895.1 uncultured Spartobacteria bacterium
CGACGGACGTCAAACAAGCCACCGAGTCTCGCGCTCGGGCCTGTAGGAGCAGAAGGTGCCGGTCTTGATCGCGTTCGCGAGATGACGGGCGAGCGCGGGATGCACCGGCTCGAGCTTGCGGATGGCGGCGCGGATTCTCCACGTGACGGCGGCGCGGGCGCGCTCGGTGCCGTCGCTCATGCGGCGCCCGCGTCCGTCGAGGCCGGTGGCTCTGCGCAATTCATCGAGAAGGCGTTCCTTTTCCTCCGTGAGCTCCTCGAGCCGGCCTGCGTCACCCTCCGCGCTTTCGAGGTCGCGCTCGATCTCGTGAAGCCGCTGGCGGAAGTCGCGCCTCGTCCGTTCGTCGAGCACCGGAGTTCCCTCGCTCGCAACGAACGATTCGCCAGCCAGCTCGGTGCAATGCAACTCCCCGCCGGGCCGGGCGAGCAGCCGCGCGATGTCCTCGAATCCGCGCACCCCGGGCACATGCGCCACCTCCCGTTCGAAGCACACCATCCAGAGATCGCCTTCGCGGCGAAAGGTGTTGTCCAGCGGCCACGGTTTCGGACGCGGTTCCTGCGCCGGTTGCGGGTCGCCGCCGTCGAAACCCGCGCGCCGCAATCCCTCGCAAAAATGCGCCATGTCCTCCTCATTCCGATAGGGGTTCACGTGGATGAGCCAGCGAAACGCCTCGTCGGAAAGCGGCTCCCGCCCTCTCGTGATCCGCTCGCGAAAGATCGCGCGGAATTCCTCGCCCCGGTTCCGGGCCTCTTCGTGCTCTCCCAAGCAGGCATGCGCCGCCGCGAGGTAGGCGGGACCATCCGTGACGATGCCGGGCGAGCGCTCTCCGATCTCGAGAGAAGTGCGGTAATCACGCAGCACGAAATGCGGCACGGCCGCGTAGTAATACCACCAGGCAGGCCGGAGCGGATTCAGTGCCAGCGCCCGCGCACCCAGCTCGGCGCCGGGTTTCGCGTCCCCCAGCAGGGCGAAGCCGACGGCGAGTTGAATGCAGACGAACGCATCGCTGGGCGCGAGTTCCAGCGCGCGACGATAGCGGCTCTCCGCGACGCGGTGCTCGCGCCGGTATTGGGAAATCTTGGCGAGGATGACCTGCACGAGGGGATCGTTCGGATCGAGCTGCTCCGCCTGTGAGGCCTGCTCGTAGGCGGCCTTCTCCTTCTCCGCCCAGCAATCCCACGCCTGGCAGCTCCACTCGTTGAAGTGCGACAGCGAAAGTCCCGCGCGGGCCCGCGCAAACGTCGGATCCACCCGGAGCGCCTGCTCGAAATATCCGCGCGCCTCGTCATCGGCCTCGATCGTTCCGCGCTGGAGGCACTCCATTCCGCGCAGCCAGCACTCGTAGGCCGCCAGGCTTCTGATCCTGCGCCTGCGCGTCGCGTTCAGCATTTCCTGATCGATGCGCAACGTGAGCGCGTTGGCGACCTTTGCGGCCACGTCGTCCTCCACGGCAAAAAACTCGTCCGCCGCCGTGTCGTATCGCTCCGCCCACACATGCCTGCCCGAGTTCGCCTCGACAAGATGAGCCGCAACGCGAAGCGCACGCGCCGACCGCCGGATGCTGCCCTTGAGGAGATAGTCCGCGCCGAGCCGTCGACTGCGCCCGGACTCGTCCGCGCCTTGCAGCGAAAATGCCGAGTCCGCCGCAAGGACCTGCACATTCGGAAACCGCGCCAGCTCGGCGATCAGATCGTGCGCGAAGCCCAGAGCGAGCCGTTCATCCTCCGCCGTTCCGGAGAGATTCTCGAACGGCAGAATGGCGATCGATGGTGCCCCACCCGACATGATGTGGACGCATACCACATCCGCGCCCCGGTTCCCAGTGTCGGCAGCCCCGCCAGCCAATACGGGGTTCTACGGCCTCTCCGTAGAGAAGACCTTTTCCGCCTCATTGTTTCCTTCGATCGTGATCGCCGCGAATTTCTCGAGATCCGGCGGTTCTTCATTCTCTCTTCCGGGGTAGAGGCGGCGTGGAAGGCCTGTCATTTTTTCAAACAACCATGCGCCCACGATGTCATCGGCATCCTGGGGAAGGTTCTCGGGGTCACGCCACCCGACCCGCATCGTGCCGAACGGCAGGCCGTTCCGACTGACCTCATAGGCATCTACCGCGAACTCCGGCCCATGCCCCAAGAGCACTCGAATGGTCACCGGCTTGCCATTCGAATCCATCCGCATGCCATCGACGAATGTCGGGTCACTCTCCCCGTAGCCAACTTCGCTGTGCCACGAAGCCACGGATCGCAATTCGTCGCCCGCCCATTGGCAAAACTCCCACTCACTCCAGATCGCGCGCCTCCCCGAATCGAACTCGAGACGCACATAGTCCTCCACCCGCTCCGGCTTTGCCATGGCATACGCCACGAGCTTCAGCTCCCTCGTCTTTGGCAGAAAGCGCAGCAGGTAGTTGCCTTGAAAATATCGACCGACCTCGCCAGCGATCACGACTTCCGGCACGCCGTCACCGCTGAAATCCTCGAGCAGAAACGGCTGCGTCGCCGGCGTCGCGGGCAGATAATCGTTTCCGTCCGGCTCCCATCCTGCGGGTCTCCATACCGTCCCGATTCGCCACATCTGCCTGAGCTGCCAGCGATCACCCGTCCATTCCGCAAAACCAACGCCCGCGTCCCCGCTTTCCTCGCTCGAAGGCGACACCTCCACGAGTGCAAAGCAATCTCCCGTCTGGAAAAGATCGCCCCACAGCGCGGCCTGTCCCGGCGCCACGGCCACAAACTCGGGCTTGCGATCCGCCTTCCCGGGAAGATTCGCCATGACCTTCGTCAACTGGCGTTCCGCTGCGTCGCATTCCGCGGACGGCTTGTCCAGAGGCACGACGAGATTTTGCGTCCTGTTGTCCAACCGTGAGGCCGGCTCCGCATGCGTTGGCAGCATCATCGACAAACCCATTCCGACCGCGAGCAGGAAACCCGGAAGCTTCACGAAGAGCATGACGTTCCTTGCCGGGGAAAAATTCAAACAGAACTCCGCTTCGTGAACACAACATGGAGCGCGGCATCGGTGGCGACGACTTCCGTGCGTCGATAGCCGAGTGCGGGCAGATCAATTCCCGCGAAGAGGTGCTCGCCGCGGCCTAGCACGACCGGGGAGACCGCGAGGTGCATTTCGTCGATCCATCCCGCCTGCAGGCATTGGCGAACTGTCGATACGCCGCCGCCCACGCGGACGTCGAGCCCGCCGGCCGCCTCGCGCGCCCGTTCCAGCGCGGCCTCGATGCCGTCGGTCACGAAGTGGAACGTTGTGCCGCCCGCCATCTCAAGCGGCGGCCGCGCGTGATGCGTGAGCACGAAGACGGGAACGTGGTAAGGCGGCTCGTCGCCCCACCAGCCTTTCCACGAGTCATCCGGCCACGGTCCGCGCACAGGACCGAACATGTTGCGGCCAAGAATCCACGCTCCGATACCGGCGAATCCGCGATCCGCGAAATCGTTGTCCTCGCCCGTCGTGCCACCTTCGTTGCCCTGCATCCGCTGGAACGCGCGCGTGGGAAAAAACCACTCGTGCAGCGCCATTCCGCCAACCCCGAGCGGGTGTTCGAGACTTTGATCCGGCCCGGCGCCGAATCCATCGATCGACACGCCGAAGCAATGCACGCGCAGCTTCGACATGGCTCAGGCGCGGCGCTCTTCGCTCTCGCGAATCATCCCGTCGAGATCCGCAGCGGGCCGAATCTCGAACGGTCCCATCTTCACACCGGGATGCTTCGACATGATCTGGATCGCGTGATTCAGATCACGCGCTTCGAGAATGAGAATGCCGCCGAGCTGCTCCTTCGTTTCGGCATAGGGCCCGTCGGTGACGACCACGCCGTCGTTCTCCCAGCGAAGCGTGGCAGCTGTGCGAGGCCCTTGCAGGCCGTGGCCGCCGGCGAAGTGCCCCTTCGCGCGCAGTTCGTCATCATAGGTGAAGCACGCGTCGATGGCCGCGTTGCGCTCGGCCTCCGGCATGGATTCGAATTTTCCCTCCGCGATGTATCCCAGGCAGATGTATTTCATAGTGGTGTCGTGGGTTTGGTCGCTCAGCCCTGCGCCTCTTCGAAATCCGCGGGATCGAACAGCTGCCGAATCTCCAGCCGCCCCTCGTAGCTGGGGCCGAGGATGTCGAGGTGCATCCGCATGAAGTCCTTGCCCATCTTCAGCGCCTCCTCCCTCGACTTCGCTCGCAGGATCGCGTAGCCACCGATCACCTCCTTCGTCTCGACGAAGGGGCCGTCCGTCACGGTGAGCTTGCCGCCGGCCACACGGACTTCGCCGCCTTTTGCCATCGGCAGCAGCCCGCCCGCCTCGACGAGCACGCCGGCCGCGCCCATCCTGCCCATCAATTCTCCCATCGCTGCCTCCAGCCGTTCGTCCGGCGGCTCACCGGCATCGTATCGGCACCCGGCTTCGGACTTCGCCTCGTGGTTCACCATCATCATGTATTTCATCGCGTTTGTAGGTTTGGGTTGTTTGAAAACGGCCCGCGTTACGCGAAATCCTCCATCTCATAGATCGGGCGAATCTCGATCTCCGAGTCCTCGCCGGGCATCGGATTCGGGCAGCGCTTCACCCACTCGATCGCCTCTTGCAGCGAGTCGCATTTCCAGATCCAGAAGCCGGCCACCAGCTCCTTCGTCTCGGCAAACGGTCCGTCGACCACCGTGCGGCTTTCGCCGGAAAATTTTACACGCGCACCCTTCGAGCTCGGATGCAATCCATCGCCGGCGAGCATCACGCCTGCATTGATCAACTCTTCGTTGAAGCGGCCCATTTCGGCGAACAATTCGGGCGGGGGCAGCACGCCGGTTTCCGAGTTTTTCGTTGCCTTCACCATGACCATGAATCTCATTCGATATCTCCTGTTTGGGTTGTTCGGGTTTCCAAAGCTGATCGAATGGCGGGGCGCGATTTCGACAACGCCGCGAAAATTTTTTTAAATTTTTCCGCCTTCAGTTCCCGCAGGCGCTTTTCGAGGAAGCGGCGTTCGGGTTCCTGCTGCGTGAGCCGGAGCGCCTCGTCGTAAGCAAGGCGCGCCTCGTCCCTGCACCCCAATCGCCGGAGAAAATCCGCTCGCGTGGCGTGAAGCAGGTGGTAGTCCCGCAGTTCACCGCGTTCCAGGAGCTGATCGACAAGCGCGAGCCCCTCTACTGGTCCATCCGCCATCGCAACGGCGACCGCGCGGTTCAATTCCACCACCGGCGACGGCGTGAAGCGCAGCAGCTCCGTGTAGAGCGTGACGATTCGCGGCCAGTTCGTTTCCGATGCCTCAAGAGTCCGCGCATGCTCCGCCGCCACGGCGGCCTGCAGCGTGTAAGGACCAAAGGCGCCCAAGCGCATGGCCCGATCCACGAGGGCAAGTCCCTCCGCAATCAACGCGCGATCCCACAGGGAGCGGTCCTGATTTTCCAGCGTTACGAGTTCGCCGTCCGGCGACGTGCGCGCCGCGCGGCGCGACTCCTGCAGGAGCATGAGTGCGAGCAATCCGAGGACCTCCGGGTCCGGCAGCAACGCGACAAGCACCCGGCCGAGCCGGATTGCCTCCGCGGAAAGGTCCGGCCGCGTAAGCGAATCGCCCGACGAGGCGGAGTAACCCTCGTTGAATACGAGATACACGACCTGCAGCACCGTGCCGAGCCGCCCGGGCAGCTCGTCGGAGGACGGCACCTGATACGGAATCCGCTCGTCGCGAATCCTCGCCTTCGCCCGCACGATGCGCTGCGCAAGAGCCGGCGGCGAGACGAGAAACGCACGGGCGATTTCCTCCGTCGTCAATCCGCACACCTCCCGCAGTGTGAGCGCCACGCGAGCCTCGGGCGAAAGCGCCGGGTGACAGCACGTGAAAATGAGCCGCAGGTGGTCATCCTCCACGCCGCCATCTGGGTTCGCGGACTCCATCCGGCCTTCGAGTTCGTCGGCGAGGTGCTCCTGCGCCGCGTCGAATTGCGCCCGTCGCCGCAGCGTATCGATTGCCTTGAATCGCCCCGCCGAGACCAGCCATGCGCGCGGATTGTCCGGAATGCCATCGCGCGGCCAGCGTTCCAGCGCCGCGGCAAACGCATCGTGCACCGCATCCTCGGCGAGATCGAAATCGCCGAGCAGTCGAATGAGCGTCGCAAGCACGCGCCCCGACTCCTCCCGGTAAAGCGCCTCCAGGCGCTCGCGAACCTCGGCGGTTTCCGGCATGCGTGCACGTTACCGGGACTCCCGCGCCGAAACCGAGACGAATTCCCGACGCACGCTCCTTGCACGGGATCGCGACGTCGAGCAGTGTGCACCTTTCAGGTCGATCCGATGGACAGTCAGTTGAATCTTTTTCCCGATGACCAGCCTGTCCGGGACAACCGCTTGCTTTTTCTCGCTCTGCTTCCGCCCACGGACGTCGCACGGAAAATTTTCGCCCATGCCCAGCGGCTGGATTCCGATCACGGTTTGCGAGGACGACTGCGTCCAATGCGCATTCTCCACATGTCCCTCCATGAGGTGGGCGGTTGGTCTGAACAGGCAATTCGCGCCGCGAAAGAAGCTGCTAAGGTCGCCGCACAGGAAGTTCCGCCATTTGAGATTCGACTCGATCTGGTCGAGTATTGGTCCACGAGCGGTGCCCTTGTCTTGCGCACGCGAAATGAAACGAACCCTGAGTTGCGGAACTTCCACAAGCGCCTCGGCCTGGCTCTTGCCGAACGCGCCGGCTTGAAAGGTGTCCGCTTCAATCTAACGCCGCACGTCACGATGCTCTACGCCAGCAACGGTGTCACCGAAGACCTCGGCGAGCCGGTGGGCTGGACCGTTTCCGAGTTCGTGCTCGTGTGCAGTCATCAAGGGCAGACGCACTACGAAGTCATCGCCCGTCACAGCCTCCTGCCGTAGTGGAGGGCTATTTCAGCCGCGCGAGTTTCACCGGATTGCGCACCGCATAGATGTGAGAAATCCGGCCCTCCTCCACATCGAGGCTCAACGCGGCCATGAGCGCGTCGTCCTGAAACACCAGCATCCCGGGACGGCCGTTGAACCACCGCGGTTCCGCGCGAATGCCATCGCACTCCGGATCTCCCCAGATCGACAGGAAGAACGCCGCCACCGCATCCACCCCGCAAAGCCCGGAGGGCGCCGTTTTCACGACCCCGCCGCCATCCGAGTGCAATTCGACCGACTCCGCGAGCAGTTGTTTCAGCCGCGCCATTTCACCGGCGCGCGCGGCGAGAAAGAAGCTCTCGAGCAACGCGCGGTGCTCATCCGGCGAACTCACAAATCGCGGCCTTCGGTCGCGCACGGCCAGGCGCGCGCGGGATGCGAGCTTGCGGCAGGCGGCCTCCGATTTTCCCAGAATCCCCGCAACCTCCTCGAAATCGCAACCAAAGACATCGTGCAGCAGAAATGCCGCCCGCTCGTTTGGTGTAAGTGACTCCATCGCGAACAGGAGAGCGATGGAAACCGACTCATCGATCGACGTCTGCGTTGCTGGATCGTCCACGCGCTCGTCGGGAAGCGGCTCGGGCAGCCACGGTCCCACGTAGGTTTCGCGGCGAACGCGCGCCGACTTGAGGTGGTCGATCGCGAGCCGTGTGCAGACCGCCACGAGCCACGACCGCGGCGAGCGAATTCCCCTGCGGTCCGCCGCGTGCCAGCGGAGATAGACTTCCTGCACGATGTCCTCCGCGTCGGCATGCACGCCGCACATGCGATATGCGATGCCCTCGAGCAGCGTCCGATGCTCCTCGAAGACCGCGTCACTCATGGCACCACCGATACTACGGGTGAACGGCGAACGGAGAAAAGGGCATCCACCTCCTCACGGACTTTGGCGATGCGGCTCTCCAGGTTTCCATCCGGCACGCGCGTCCCTTCGAGACAGATCACATCCACCTGCGAGATACCCATGTAGCCAAACACCGCCTGCATCGTGGGCGTGAGATATTCCGGGCTCATCGACGCGAATCCGCCACGCGCTACAAGCAGGCATGCGGATTTCCCTCCGAGCCTACCCACGACCGAGCGATCCCGCCATTCGATGGTGCGGCCAAACCGCACTACGTGATCCACCCACGCCTTCAGCGCCGACGGAATTCCGAAGTTGTAAACCGCGCTGCTCACGACCACGGCATCCGCCGCAAGCAGCTCGTCAATCATTTCATCCGAGAGCGGCAGGTCGCCATCCGGGGCGGACGACTGGCTCTCGGCGTAGAATACTTCGGCCATGGCCGGGTGCATATGCGGCAACGGCGTGGCCACAAGATCGCGCGTGATGACGCAGCCCTCCGGCCACATCGCCCGCCAGCGGGCCTCGTAATGGTCCGCCAGCCTGCGCGAATGGGATTCCGCCCGCTGCGCACTCGCATCGATTCGAAGAAGCGTTTTCATCGTGTCTGTGACGACGCAGCCCCGCGAAATGTGACACGTCCGCGATCAACGCGCCGGATTTCGCGAAGGAATCACGGCTGGGTGAGCGTCCATCGACCGCCCTGCAAAACGACTTCCGGACGTCCGTCGACCTCACCAATCACGCGCGAAGCTCCCTCTCCATCGACGGTAAAGGGTCCGGGATTTGGAAAAAGAAACGCCACCTCCACACCCTCCGGAAGAACAAGCTCCGCAATCCATTTTTCCTCGCGCCGATCGATGCTCAGGTGAATCGGACCGCGCGGCGTCGGCGCCTTGATGCTCGCACGATCGAGCATTTGCGGGCGGATGGACGCGCGCCGGAATCCCGGCTCCACCGGCTCAATCCCCATGAGCTTGCGTGAAATCAGATTCGCCGGCGCGGCGCCCCATGCGTGATTCCAGTCGAGATTTGGTTTCAGCGACGGATCCCACGCCTCGAGCGTCACGGTGGAGCCCACCTTCTCCATATTCCGCCAGGAACGCAACGCATCGGAGGTCATGAGTTCCCGCGCCGCGCCGTCTTCATCCGCCTCGTAGAGCGCCTCGAGCAGAAACTGCGCTCCGTAGACGCTGCACGCCATGCCCTTTTCCTTCAAAAACTCCGCAACCCGCGCCTTGCGATCGTGGGGCACCAGCCCCAGCGCCAGCGGGAAAAAGTTCGCGTGCGCCGAGGCATGCCGGCTCCTCTTTTCGCTCTCCGGATCGAGGCCGTCCACATAACAGCCCCGCTCCTCGTCCCACAACTTTCGGTTGAACGCGTCGAACGTCTCCGCGGCCATCTCGGCAAACCGCCGCGCGTCCTCCGCCCGGCCAAGATGCGCAGCGATTTTTTCCAGCAGCACGAGCGCGCGATAGTGAAACGCGGTCACCGCGGACTTCACCGGCATCGCCATGTCGTAGTCGTCCCGCTCGCCCGGGGGCCAATCGACGATATCGCGAACGTCGCCGTCGAGGAACCCGAGGAAGAGCCCGTCCGCCGTCCGTCGCTCGATCATTGCATGCTGCTCCAGCGCCGGAAAATGCGCGCGGAGAAAGGTGTCGTCGCCCGACCACAGAAAGTCGTTCCACGCGATGATCACCGTCTGCAGCCGCCACTCCGTCGGCCACGTCGGGTGCTCCAGCAGATATTCCAACGTCCGACGACCGGTCTCGTAGTGCGCATCCACGGCGTAGTGCGAGAGCTGGTTGATGATCGCATCGGCCTCGTAAGGCTTCCGTTCGCGATCGCCATCGACGTAGAGCCCGAAAAACGACGTGGCCTTGATGGTGCGCTTGCAGAGGTTCCAAACGGAGACGAGGTGCGCATCCGAGGTCTCGAAATCCGAAGCGGCATCGTCAAACGGCACCGCCCACGAAACCCGCAGGATGTCGTCGCCGGAAAACGTCTCCGGCGCTCCCTCGATCTCCACGTATCGAAACGGCATCACCTCCGGCATCCCATCCGCGACGGGAATCCAGCCATCCGTTGCTCCGCCCGGTGCCCGCCAGTCGAGTTTCGGCGACGCCGGAACCCCCGGCTCCAGAGTGAGCGTGTGGGATTGATAACGCACCGTGCCCTTCGGCCGCCGCTCGACGGCATGCTCGCCCGCACGTGCTTCGCCCAGATGCACGGTCACCGTCGCCGCCATCCGCAGCTCCGGATCACGAATCTCGATATTGCCGAACGCCGTCTTTCCAAAGTCCACAAACCAGTGCCCGCCGCCCAAATCCGCCGCCTCGACGGGCGTCTCCCGTGAAGGCACCGGCTGGACGCGTTCCACCGAAGCCGCATGCACCGCTCCGGTCGCCAGTATTACCAAGAGAAGGCACGCCAACCTTGAGATGAGGAGGGAACATGATTTCACGTGGAAACCCACGCTAGGCGCCCGTCCCCACACGGTCGAGCGCGGGGTCGGGTTCGACGCGCAGTGCAGCGCAGCACTCCACGAATGAAAGGCAGGCCCGCCTGCGATGCCGCTACTGTCCCTGCGACATGGCGGTTACCTGAACGACCCATGCTCAATTTTTAACCAGCCGCACTTGCCTGGATTGCAACGACCCGATAGGCGTGCCGCAACATGATTACTGCTTTCCGGGCCTTCGTTCCCACCCTCATGAATGGTTGCCTCATTTTTTGCAGCCAAGCGCTCGCAGTAGAGCCCGTTCCCACTCCCGCACCCCCTCCGAAACAGAAACCCGGAACCACTCTAACAGCCTTCGGGGACGGTTCGTTAATCTTCAATAGCGGTCGCGTCACGGTCACAAACAAGGGCGATTTGCATCCCGCGACCGTCCCGTTGACTTTTCGAAGCATCAGCAATCTCAAAAACGTCGGCCGGGGTATTCTACGAGGCTACGAGGCGGAGAAGCTGGAGCTGTGTTTAGCGCTGGAGGTGCTGTCGACAACGCGGGGCTGATTCAAGGAGGTGAGACCGGTATCCGCTTCGGTGAGCGAGGATGGGTGATCAACCGTCCGACCGGTCGGATCCAAGCTCCTTCCGCAATCGTCACCCTGAGTTCGGGCTATATCTACAACGAGGGAACGATCGTCGGGTCTGTTCGTCTTCTTGGGGGAAGGAATTCCACGGAACTCATCACCGGCTCCAGCATCTCCGGAGACCTCCTCGCTGGAGCGGACGCGGAGTCCCAGCTCATTCTCGGCGGATCGGGAAGCGGACGCTATAGCCAGGCCGTGCGCGGATCCACACAACTTGGCGGATCGCTGTTCAAGCAAGGTTCAGGAACCTGGGTCATCGACAGGGATCTGACCGCCGGCACGTCTACATCGATCAATGGAGGAACGCTGATCGTCGACTCGACGCTTCGCAGTCCGCAAGTCACCGTTGCCACCGGAGGGACACTGTCCGGTTCCGGCACCATCGTTGGAAATCTGTTCACCGCAGGCATCCTGAATCCTGGGAATTCCCCGGGAACACTCCGCGTGTCCGGAGACTTTTCGCAAACGTCGTCCGGCACCTTTGTGACCGAGATTGCCTCCCGGAGTTCCTACGACCGCCTGGAAGTCTCCGGCCGGGCAAGCCTCGACGGACGCCTGCGCATCACGCTCCTCGACGGTTTCGTGCCGGAAAACGGCGATCAATTTGAAATCCTCACCGCCGAAAGTGGTGTGGAAGGAGCGTTTTCATCCATCGAGCAACCCGCGGTCTCGAACCTATCCCTCATTTACCTCGAAAACAGCGTCATTCTTTCCACCACGTCCGGCGGCCTCTTCCGCGATTTTGTCGAGTTTGCGGAAACGCCCAATCAACGCTCCGTTGCATCCGCACTGGACCAACTCTCGCAGAATGCCTCCGGAGACGCAGCCACGGTGATCTCCGAGCTGCGCACGCTGTCCGTGGAGGAACTTCGCTCCGCATTCGACGCAATTTCGCCCACGATAGTCACGTCGCTTCCGACGATCGCAATCACCCTTGAAAATGCGAAGGTCGCGCAGATTCAGCAGCGCCTCTCGTCGATCCGTTTTGGGAATTCGAGCTTCGAAGCGCAGGGCATGCCCGTCGAGGACAAGCCCTCCGCCGGAAAGAACTTCAAGGATACGGAACTCCTGGAACCGCAGTCCGATACGAAATGGGGCGGCTTTGTCAGCGGAAGCGGCACCTTTGCCAAGGTCGCGTCCGTTTACGATCTCCCGCGTTACCATTTCGAAACCGGAACCGTCACCGCGGGAATCGATCGCCGGTTCGGGCCTCTGACGATTGGCGTCTATAGCGGCTACGCCGGCACCCAGGCGAAGTATTCGGATGGCTCGAACCTCCGCGTGAACGCCGCGAAGTTCGGTGTCTACAGCACGCTGCAGAGCGGTGGATTCTTCCTCGATGCCGCGGCCGGGGGCGGATACAACAGCTACGACATTCGGCGATCGATTGAGTTTGGTTCGGTGGATCGCACCGCACGGAGCAAGCCGGCGGGCGGAGAGTTCGACGCGTTTCTCGGCGGTGGTTACGACTACAATCTCGACGACTGGACGTTCAGCATCCTCGGCTCCGTTCAATACACCTACGTCGGCGTCCAGGCGTTTCAGGAATCCGGGGCGGATTCCCTGAACACGCGGGTGGACGAGATCAATGCGAATTCCCTGCGCAGCAGCCTCGGCGGCCGAATTCGCTACAACTGGAAACTCTCCGACCGCATCTCGCTCGTTCCCGAGATCCAGATGGTGTGGCAACACGAATTCCTGAACTACGCGCAGTCGACCTCTGTCTGGCTCGAAAACGGGGCTGGTCCGCAGTTTCTCGTGACGGGTGAAAGCGCGGCGAGAAACAACGTCTTCGCCGGAGCGGGCGTCAGCCTGAACATCGGGGAGCGGCTTGGGGCGTATGCATTCTACAACCCGGAGTTCGGCGCGAACATCGTTGCCCAGACGATTTCGGCCGGTGTTCTCATCCGTTTCTGAGAGCGTGGAAAACCCGGTCGCCATACGACCGATAACAGCGTTAACGACGGCTTCGCTCAGTCGACGTCGTATTGTCCGGCCTTGTAGAGTTCCGCGTAGGTGCCGCCCTTTGCGAGGAGTTCCGGTCCCGGGCCAAACTCGACAATCCGGCCATTCCTGAGCACGGCGATCTTTCCGAGCTGGTGGATCGTCGCAAGGCGGTGGGTGACGATGATCGTCGTGCGGCCGCGCATGAGCTCCTCGATCGTTTCCATGATCGCGTATTCCGTGCCGGGATCGAGCGCGCTGGTCGGCTCGTCGAGAAGCAGGATCGGCGCGTCCTTGAGGAACGCGCGCGCAATGCCAATCCGCTGCCGCTGGCCCACGCTGAGATGCCCGCCGCGCTCGCCAACCTGCGCATCGAATCCACCGGGCATGGCCATGATGAAGTCGTAGGCCTGCGCGCGCCGCGCGGCCTCGATGATCTGTTCCTCGGTCGCGTCCGGCCGTCCGTAGGCGATGTTTTCCCGCACGGTGGTCGAGAAAAGCAGCGTGTCCTGCAACACCATGCCGATTTGTGAACGCAGGGACTTCCTTGTCACATTGCGGATGTTCCGCCCATCCACCAGCACCTCTCCGGCGGAGGGTTCGTAGAATCTCAGCACGAGGCTCATGAGCGTGCTCTTGCCGGCGCCGGTGCCGCCGACGAATGCGACCTTCTCCCCCGGCTCGATGCGCAGATCGATGCCGTGCAGCACCTCGCGCTCCGCATTGTAGCCAAACGACACGCCGCGAAACTCGATCGCACCCTTCACCGCGCCAATGTCCGTCGCACCCGGCTCGTCCCGGGTCTCCGGCTCCCGGTCGAGCACTTCGAAGCACCGCTGCATTCCCGCAGCCGCGCCCTCCAGCGCCCATGCGGTGTAGCTCAACTGCTCGATCGGCTGGTAAAGCATGAGCAGGTAGGACGAAAACAACCACAGGTCGCCAACCGAGAGTTCGCCTGCGAGCACCTGCCGGGCGCCGACGTAATACATCACCGCCGTGCCGGCCGCCATCATCGTCCCGATCACCAGCGCGCTCGTGACGGACGTGACATTCAATCGCAGATTCGCCTGCAGGCTGCGACTTGCCCGGCTGAAGAACTGCTGGATCTCGAAGTTTTCGCGGCCGAAGGCATGCACGAGCCGGATGGAGCTCAATCCCTCCTGTGCCACCGCGAGCACGTCACTTTCGCGTTCCTGGATCGCGGTGGATTCCCGCCGGATCCGCTCCGCGTAGAACCGGATCGACGCGAAGACAAACGGAAACACCGCCATCGACGCGAGCGTGAGCTGCCAGTCGATGCGCACCATCAGCACGATGGCGCCCGCAAGCATGAGCACGGAGCCGAGAATCGTCGCGAAGCCCTTGTTGTAGATCGTCTGGATGGACTGCGAGTCATACGCGACGCGGAACGACGAGTCGGCGCTGCGGCGCGAGTCGTGGAAATGAAGCGGCAGTGTCTGCAGGCAGGTGTAGATGTCCGTGCGCAACCGCAGCAGCGCCTGCAGGCCGGTGCGGATGAAAAGGAAATTCGAAAGCAGGTTGGCGACGCCCCACAGCAGCTTGATCACCACCACCGCGACGCACAGCCAGAGGACCATCGTGAGCGGCGGCTGGTCGCCGAACCATGCAGCGAGCTGTTCGCGCGCCTGCATGGCGGCGGCGTTATCCTCCGAGGGGAGCACTCCGTCGATGATGTATTTGAGCGGCCATGGCGTCAGGAGGTTGAGTCCCACGGCGAGGACCATCGCGGCGGTCGCCCCGATCGTCGGCCAGAGGAAGGGCCGGAAGTAACGGAACGTGCGCGAGTAGACGGACATCGATCGCACGGCTTATCCGAACGACGGACAAAATCCAAGCCCCCCGCCCTTGCGACGGGGTCCGGAGCGGGCTAATGGTGCGCGACAGATGACGGGCGACCCATCCCCCCCAGCCGGAGCGCTGCCGCTCATGTTTCTCCGCGTATCGCCGGAGGACGTCATCGTCTATGCAAACACCGCCCTCGCCGGATACGTCGGAGTGCCGAAGGCGACCCTCATCGGCATGCCGTTCGAGGACCTCCAGCGCGGCCTGCGCGGGGAGATGCGGGAATGCTTCCAACGTCCGGATCGCGGTCAGCCGGTCAGCCGTCTCGTGACGGATGAATCCGGACGCGTTTTCGAGGCACGCATTGCCAGCGAGCGGGGCGTGCTGGACATCGTTCTTGGCGAGGTTACGCATGCCGAGGCGGCGTTTGGCGATCTGCTGCGCTCCACCGGCACGGCCCTGGAAAGCCTCACCGAGGACGAAATTCGCATTCTCCGACATGCGGACCGGCGGGTTGCCACGGTGACCGTCGCCCGGATGCAGGGGTTCGGTCCGGCAGCGGAGCGGCTGCCTCCCGGCGAAGCGCAGCTCATGCTGGACGCGTTTGCGGAGGAGACGAGCGAAGCCATTCTTGCCACCGGATCCACGGTCGGCCAGATGAGCGGCCGGTCGGTCACCGGCATTTTCGGCTCGCCGCGGTATCACCGCGATCACGCCCTGCGTGCGGTGCTGAGTGCGTGCCTGCAGATTGACCGCATCGCGCAGCTTCACGACGCGTTTTCGAAACACTCCCGCGAGCTTCCTCCCTCCTCCATCGCAATCGCAACCGGCGAGATGCTGCTTGCCGTCGTCGAGACCGGCGCACGCCGCACCTGCAACTGCCTGGGGGAAACCGTCGAGCTCGCCGAAATGCTCTCCCGTCTCGCGCGGCCCGGCGAGGTCGTGATGACCGAGGCGACACTGACCTCGATGCTCGCGAACCTTCCGCCCGACTGGGAGTCGGTCCATTGCGAAACGGAAACCGAGCCGGACCTTACCGGCCTTGACTGGTCCAGCGGCGAGATTGCTCCACCGCCGGAGTCCAGCCGCCGTGTCGCGTGGCTGATCGGCCCCGGCGTTTCCACCGATCCCTCGCGCACCGAGCTCTACATCGATTGCATCTTCACGTTGAACGATCGCGCCTCTGGGCGGCAGACCCTCATCCTGCGGGTGGTGCGGCCGGCGGCGTCGGTCTCCGCCATCGAACTCGACGAGAACAATGTCGTGAGCGCCACGGCAGGCGGCACGTTCATGGGGAAATACCGGCTGCTCGAGATCGTCGGCGAAGGCGGCATGGGCAAGGTGTGGCGCGCAGAGGACCGCTTTGGAAACCCCGTTGCCATCAAGGTTCTCAACTCCGGCGACGGCGCGGCGGCGGCTCATCTCGAGCGGTTCCGGCGCGAGGCGGAGATCATGGCCCGTCTGCCGCACCGCAACATCTGCCGCATCTACGAGTTCGGCGAGTTCGAGGGCGTGAGCTACATCGCGATGGAATACGTCGACGGCGTCTCGCTTTCCGACCTCCTCTACGTTGGCGATTCGTCAAACACAGGCAACATTCCGCTACCCGAGCTCATCCGCACGATCCGCTCGCTGCGCGACATCGCCGCCGTGACCACCGCCGACCACGCGGCGACCGCGATCCCCCGCAGTCGCATCCTGCCGTCCGAACAATCGATCGCGCTGGTCTGCAAGATCTGCGACGCCGTCCAGTTCGCCCACGAGCACGGAGTGCTGCACCGCGATCTCAAGCCGGGAAACATTCTCCTCCGCGAGGATGCCGAACCGCTCGTCACGGATTTCGGCCTCGCAAAGATCGACTCCGGTTCCACCTCGCTTTCCGTCTCCGGACACGTCGTCGGCACCGTGGAAAACATGGCGCCCGAGCAGGCGCGCAGCAGCAAGCAGGTGGACAGCCGCGCGGATGTGTTCTCGATCGGAACCATCCTCTACCAGCTGATCACCGGCCGAAAGTATTTCACCGCCACGGGAAATCTCGTCGCCGACGCCCAGGCGCTGCAAACCTACGAGGCGCCGCGGCCACGTTCGCTCAATCGCGACATCGACCCCGATCTCGAGGTGATCGTCATGAAGGCGCTTCGCAGCGACCGCGAGGGACGCTACGCCACGGTCGCCGCATTGCATGCCGATCTCGTGCACTTCCAGCGCGGCGAACCAATCAGCGCGAGACCAGTCTCCGCGACGGAGCTCGTCCGCAAGCTCATCCTTCGTCACAAGGCGGCGAGCGCCGTGACCGCGGCGTCGGCGGTCATCTTCACCACAGGCCTGCTGTTCGCGGCATGGACAATCAATGAACGCCGACTCGAGGCGGAGGCGGCTCGCGAGCTTGCCGAGGCCGCCCGTCACGAGGCGGAGGAACGCACGATCGAGGCTGAGCAGGCGCGCCAGCTCGCCGACGAACGCCGCCGGGACGCCGAGCGCGCCCTTGCGGAAGCGGAGGCGGCTCGCATGGCCGAACGTGAAGCCCGCGGACTTCACGACCAGGCCATCGCCCGGGCAGAGCATTCCGACGAGGAACGGCAGAAGGCGCTCGCCGAGCAGAAGCGCCTCGCACAGCTCGCGGAGGAACAGGCGCGCCGACTCGAGGAATCGGAGCGCCACCTCGAGGCTCTGCGTTCACAGCCCCCGGAGGACACCCGGGCACGCGACCTTGCTGCGGCCATCGCCACCGCCACGGCCGCGTTCCAGCTCGGATTCACCCCCGCAGCACTCCAGGATCTCGCGGATCGCGACGCGATCTTTCTGCGGCTGAACCAGACCATGGATACGGTCACCTCGATCCTGCTCGAGGATCCGGTGCAACCCGCGGCGCTGACGCTCAAGGCGCGTCTCCATCTTGCCGCGATGGAGGTGCAGAGCGCCCGTGCAACGATCGGTCGCGCCCTCGAAGCCGCGGAGAAAAATCCCGAGGCTGCCGGGGGCGACGAGGCACGGGCCCTCGCATTTCTGCTCAATCGTATTCGCTCTGGGCCGGGCGCGTCCGCATCCGAGGTCATTTCCCGTCTGCGCGTAAAGGGGTCACCGCTCGACAAAACCACCGCCAACCTCATCGAGACGCTGAACTCGATGACCCCGTCCTCGTCCATCTCCTCCGGAAAGTTTGGCCGGCCTGTAACGACGGGCGAGATCCTCTTCAGCCTCCGCGCCAACAACCCCGCCGTCACCGACGTGGAGGTGAAACCGGGGCCGGCCGGTGGACTCGACATCGAGATCACCGCCTCCGATGCGCCCGTGGAACTCAGTCCGCTCTCCGGTCTCGACGTCCGCCGCCTTCGCATTCGCGGCGCAACGGGCATCGACCTGCGGTCATTGCACAGCCTGCCGGTGGAAACCCTCGACCTCTCCGGCTGCGGCGTTCATACGCTGGGAGTGACCGCGAACCACGGAGGACTCAAGCGCCTGCGCACCCTGCGGCTGTCGGGAACGAAGTTCACCGATGTGCGGGAACTCGCGCGCCTTCCGCTGCTCGAGGAACTCGACATCTCCTCCACCGGAGTCCGCAGCATGGAACCGCTCACGGGCCGCCAGCTGCGCCGGCTCAACATCGCGGAGTGCCGGATCGATTCGCTGAACGCCCTCTACTGGCTGCCGCTCGAGCGCCTTGTCGTGACGCCCAATCTCCTGCCGGTGCTAAAGGCCACCCCCAGCTTCCGCACCCACCGCACGCTGCGCTGGATCCGCACGCCCGATGACCCGGAGGACCAGACTTCCACCGCGTTCTGGCGAGCCCTCGATTCCGGACTCTACGAAAAGGACGACAAGCCCGCGAAATCAAACGCCGCCGCCGGCGCACGCGACTAGCGCGCCGGCTCAGTCGCTTCGTCGAACGACCCGAGATTCAGGAACGGCAGCACGCTCGATCCCTGGATGCGCGGGAGAACCCCGTCCCATTTCTCGATCGCCCGCAAATGGATGATCTCGGGGCTGTCGCGCAGCGCCTCGGCCTCGCGCCGGATCGCTTCCGCACGCGCCTTCGATTGCACCTCCGTGCTGTAGGCCTCGGCATCAGCGCCAAGTTCGCGCTCGGCCGCGGTTGCCTCCGCCTGTGTGACGCGCATCAGCTTTTCGTTCTTGGCCCGAAGTGCCTCCTGCTCCGCCTTCACCTTCGCCTCGATTGCGCGGTTGAACTCGTCGCTGAACACGAAATCCGTGATCGCGACGTTGGCGAGCTGCACGGCGTTGCCGATCTCCTTCTCCTTGAGCGTCTGGTTGATGAAATTCTCGATCGCCTGCTGGATCGCCTGTTTCACGACCTCGCGCTTCGTCACGAGTTCCTCCGCGGTGTATTTCGCAGTCACCGCCTTCACCGACTCCTGGATCGCCGGCTCCACGAGGGCCGCGGAGACCTTCTGCGTATTGCCGACCCTCTGGAAGGTGAGCGGCGCGAGCGCGCCATTGAGGGAATAGGCGACGTTCACCTCGGTCGACACCGTCTGCAGATCCCGCGAGGCGGCGGTCGCCTTCGCGTGGGTCGGCATGAGGCGGACATCGATCTGCTCGACCTGGTCGATGAACGGTCGCTTCAAATGGAAGCCCTCCTGGAGCGGCTCGGGCTGCACCGCGCCGAGTCGCTTCACGACGCCGACGTGGCCGGCCTCGACGATGACAAACAGGGAGTTGAGCAGGATCGCCCCGAAGACCAGAACGATCGCGAGCGGCACCAGGAGTCGGGCCACCTGGCTCATTCGCCGATCCTCACGATGACCTGCTCCCGAGGGTAGCGAACCTTCGCCCGCTTCGCCGTGTGATCCGATTCCGCACGGTATCCGACCGGGCACACCACCGCCGTGTAATAGCCGGTGCCCTCCAGGCCGAGCACGGAGTCGTAGCCGGCGGGGTCGATGCCCTCCATCGGGCAGGCGTCCACGCCGAGCAGCGCCGCGGCCGTCAAGAACCCGCCCAGCGCGATATACACCTGCCGGGTGGACCATGCGCGCAGGTCGAGTTCGTAGGGCGGATTATCGATGAATCCCGTGATCATCTTCTCCAGCCCCGCGAGCTGCTCGATCGCGGTTCCCTGCACCTCTGCGGTGCGCTCGAGATGCCGGCGCACATCCTGCGCGGTCACCGGATGCTGCGCCGCAAAGACCACCAGGTGCGACGCGTCGACAACCTGCCGCTGCCCCCACGACAACGGCACCAGCGATTCCCTCACCGCCGGGTCCGTGATCACGAGAAACTTCCAGGGCTGCAGCCCGAACGACGACGGCGCGGCCACGAGCGCCTGCTCCAGCACGTCCCACGTCGCGGCGTCGATCTTCCGCGACGGGTCGAATGCCTTCGTCGCATACCGCCAGTTCAATCCCTCCAGCAATGCCGTTGGTTCAATGCGTCTCATAGGTTTTCTCGTGATTGTCGTGCGCAGTTGCGGCGCGCACAGCCGGTTTTTATGCCCAGGTAATCTTTCGCTTCGGCTCGCGGATGATGATCTGCTGGAGGAATTCCACGCCCTTGCGCAGCCCCTCGGCGCGGGACATCAGGCTGTCCTCATGCTCCATCGAGAGCGTGCCGTCGTATCCCACCATCCGCAGCGTGCTCACGAAGTCGCGCCAGAAATCCTCGCCGTGCCCGTAGCCGACCGTGCGGAAGATCCACGCGCGGCCCTTCTCGTCCGAGTAGTGCTTCGTGTCGAGGTAGCCGTCGGTATCGGCGTTCACCGGGTAGAGTGCGGTGTCCTTCGCGTGAACGTGGAAGATCGCGCCCTCGAGCTTGCGCACCGCCTTCACCGGGTCGATCCCCTGCCAGAAGAAATGGCTCGGATCGAAGTTCGCGCCGACCGTTTCGCCGACTGCCTCGCGCAGGCGCAGGATCGTGGGCGGATTGTAAACGAGGAACCCCGGGTGCGCCTCGAGCGCGATCTTCGTCACGCCATGGCTCTTCGCGAACGCCGCGGCCTTCTTCCAATACGGGATCGCGACCTTGTTCCACTGCCAGTCGAGCACCTCGAAATACTCCGGCGGCCACGGGCAGGTCACCCAGTTCGGCGCCTTGGCCTTCGGGTGATCACCGGGGCAGCCCGAAAACGTCACCACCGTGTCGATGCCGAGCTTCTCCGCGAGTCGCACGGTCTCGGTGAAGACCTTGTGGTCGGCGGCCGCGCGCTTGCGGTCGGGGTGCAACGGATTCCCATGGCACGAGAGCGCGCTGATCTCGAGTCCGCTCGCGAGCACCGTGTCGTGAAACCGGTCAAACGCCGACTTCGACCGCAGCAGCTCCGCCGGATTGCAATGCGCATTGCCCGGATACGCGCCACAGCCGAGTTCGACCGTGTCGCACCCGAGGCCGGCGATGTGCTCGAGCGCCTGCTCGAGAGGAAGATCGCTGAGAAGAACGGAAAAGACGCCAACTTTCATGGGATTGGGAGGTTTTGGTTTGGGAGGTTTTCCGCGCAGAGAGCGCGGCGATAAAGGAGAAAACGCCCGCGATGAGCGCCAATACGCTCCGCTCCCCGGGCATCGGGAGAAACGGGATCGCAGGCGGGCAGGCTCATCTCCCCGCAGGCTAGGGGACCCGCCGGGCCATTTCAACCCGCGCCTGAGTCATGCCTTCTGCGCCGACAGCATGCTGAAGTTATAAACCGCACTGCTCACGACGACGGCATCAGCCGCCACGAGCTCGTCGACCACTTCGTCCGCGAGCGGCAGATCACTCGTTGGAACGCCCGACCGGCTTTCAGCGTAGAGCACTCCGACCATGGCCGGATGCATATGCGGCAGCGGATTGGCAACAAGGTCGCGCCGGATGACGCGCCCCTCCGGCCATGCCACTGTTAGACTACCGTTTTCCGAAACGGTTTCACTCTGCTTGGCTAATGGTGGGTGCCGGGAATGAGGATTGATTTGGCGCACCGGTTTGGGGTGATGTTTTCCGGGAAGCCTTTTTTCAAAGTTCGCCTGCGGGGGGTGACGGTTTCCGGTGTTTGTCGTCACTTAAATTCGAAAATCGTGGTTGCGAGGAAAACCGAATATCGCCCCGAACTGGGAGGACTTAGTTTCCCATTTACCGTTCTTTGAAATTCGAATATCCGGTGCGGCTGTTCACGTTGATGAATATGCATTTCCCGACCTCTGTGGGGTCTTCGATTTGCAAGACCCCGCTGACGCCTGCCCCCGCTCCCGCCTCCATCAACAAAAGCTTTCCGCCTGGCGGAAAATTTCCGGCCTCCTCCTCATCGGCGTTCTCGCCGCGGGGTCGCTCCGCGCGGATGTCACCATTCTCTTTCGGGAAGTCGACGGAAATGTCGCTGCCTACGCGAGGGGAAGCATTGATGTGCCCGCATTGGGGCATGTTTGGGCTCTGCGCGCTCCGACCGGTTCTTCGTCAGAGACCGCCGGGGACCTTTATCTGCAACGGACGGCGGACAGTGTCTACGAATATACCTCCAGCGACCTTTACGTGCGGGGGACGGGGCTGCACACCGATCCCGACAGCTCGGACGGGGACTCCTTCGGTTATCATCACTATTATCTCTACCTCCCGCTGTATGCGCGGGATCTGCCGTCCTATTCCCCCAACACGAACTGGTATTGGAACAACACCACAATCGGCGGGATCGGCCTGGGCTGGCTGCCCGCGACCGGCAGCGCAAAAGTTTTCTCCCTCAACGGGCAGAGCATCTATTACGCGCTCTACAACACCAGCATGCTCGCCGCTTCCAGCATCGACTTTGGAAGGGTGATGGCCGGCTCCTATCAATCCACCAAGCTCTGGGTGAGTCGCACCGGAGAGGGCACGGCCTTGATCAGCAGCGCGACGGCGGAAGGGCCGCTGGAGCTCATTGTCCACAACACCGTGGTCGACGACACCCCACGGGGCATCGACGTGATCCTCGACACGGGAGCAACCGGTAAGCTCGCCGACAGCAAGATCACGCTGGTCAACACCGCCAACAACGTCTACGGCCCCCAGACCCTGACCGTCTCCGTTGGGGGAACGGTCGTCGCGAACCGCGAGGTGACCGGCGAGGCGGACATCAGCCACAAAAAGGTTCTGGTGAACCACCTGCTCACCGGCCAGGTGGATATCACGTCCGCGGGGGACCGGGATAACTTTGCCGATGTCACGGTCCTCGGCACGGCCGTTACCAATAATGGCAACGTCACCGTCGAGGCCGGCGGCGACACGCTCTTCAACGCACCGTGACGAGCGTCACCCGGAATGTCGCGGGATTCTGGACCACCGCCGGCGTGAAGAGCGGGACAATCGACCTCAACGTCGTCGGCGAGGCGGGACTCGTCGGGCAAACAGCAAGCGCGACGGTCACCTATACCGACGTGCACGTTCTCGAGCCCGTGCAGCTCAGTGCCACCGTCAATGGCGGCAGCCCCTTTGTGAGCCTCACGACCGGCTCCCTCGTCACCTTGAGCAACGCCGCGGCCACCACCGGAATCAACGCCGACCGTGCCGAGGCCGCCGTCACGGGCGTGAGCTTCAGCACGCCGGCCTTCGTGCTGACCGGCCTTTCGCCCTCGGCAACCATTGCCGGTGGCGGTTCGGTGCAGGGCACCGTGGCGTTCAATCCGGAATACCGCCTTCTCGGAGGCGACCACACGGCCCAACTCCGGCTCGACTTCGCCTATGCAGACTCCGAAATCGTGGGCATCGAAGCCCTGAACTCGATGGGGTGGACCGTCAGTGCACACGTCCCGACGAACACCCCTGCCCCTACGGGGGAAACCCTCCACGCCTGGGCCGCCACGGGAGGCAGCCTCCGATATTCCGCCCGCCATACCGGCGGAAAGGAAACCCTTTTCGAGAGCTTCGGCACGGTCCGGACTCCCGAATCGCAGCTCGCAATCTCCGCGTCGTTTACGGAGCCTGCTCCTTCTCCGGGCGTGGAGTTTCTCAGCGACATCCTTTCGCTGGATGGCACCGCGAGCGAGACGTTCATTCTCCAGCTGAGTTACGACGACGCGGCGCTGACGGAGCTCGCGAGCAATCTGACACCGTTTGTCGGTTTTCTTTCCGACATCGGGAAATGGGAAAATGCCACCGAAGCCAACTCTGGCAGGGAAGCCTACGTCACGGCAGCCTTGCTGGGTTATAAGGGCTCGTTCCTGCAGGCGCTCGCTCTGGACAGTGTCGACGATCTACAGAACCTCGATCTCTCCCACTATCTGGGCGCCTACGGATGGGACGCGGTCAGTCACAAGGCTTGGGCGGTGATCAATCACAACAGCTTGTTCGCCGTCGTAGCGGTTCCGGAGTCCTCCGCCTGGGGGATTGGGATGGTCGTGCTATTGGCGGGTCTTGGTTTGCGGAGATTAACTGCGCGCGTCCGGGGTATGTGATGCCGGAGGGGACCGCCCCCCTCCCGGAAAGCGACTGCATCTGGTCCAGTCGAAATCCGTCGGTCCCAGCGTAAGCGGGGCATGCTCCCGCCACCGTCGGCTTGCCGGCGCCGGTCTTCTTCAGCTCTCCCCAAGAAATTGCGCTGTCCATCAATGTCGAGGAGATGATGGGCATCTGCATCGTCGGACCGCGCTCATACACTTTCACCGTGCCACCTGGTCCCTGAAATACCGCGTGACTTCCCTGCGACCAGTTGACCGCCTCCCCGCCATTCCACCAGTCGAGCCCGGATTCCGTCCAATCGCCCGCCCCCCACGCCATCGCTTCCCCAAAACAACGTTTCTGCCGCGTGCAAATGCCCGACCGCAGCGGCGGTGGCAATCGCAAGCAATGTAAGTCCACCCGGAAAATTCCCACCCGCTTTCTGGCGGTTCACCGCCCCCGCCCGCCGCCGGCGGAGCCAGGCTCGAGGCCGAGCGCCCATTCGAGGCCGCCCAGCACGTGGGCGCGGAATTGCCCGGCG
>CALGTD010000141.1 GCA_937901895.1 uncultured Spartobacteria bacterium
CAGAACCTCAGAACCTCAGAACCTCAGAACCTCAGAACCTCAGAACCTCAGAACCTCAGAACCGGGCGGCCCGACGCTGGTGCCGCTCCATCATCTGGCTCATGATCCAGAGGCAGACGAGGACGACGCCCAGAATCGTGAAGCCGGCCGAATCGTGCCACTTGTCCACCGCCTCGACTCCGTGAAATGCCCCCTGCCAGGTAAGAAAGACGGTGCGAATAACATTACAAATCAGCGCGATCGCCGCGCCCGCGCCGAGCAGCACGAGAAAGCCGCCGACGGAGGTCCGGTAGAGCACCGCGAGGAAACAGGCGGCCATGACCGTCGATTGCAGCGAACGGATGCCGCTGCATGCCTCGTTGACACCGAGCACGCCGGTCGGGATCTCGATGACGTTTCCCCGGGCCTCCGCGGGAACGCCCGCGAACGAGACGACCTCGGCGGAAATCTCGGCATTGCCCCGCATCAAGCCCTGAACTAGCCGACGCTCGACTTGTATCGGCCAACTTATGGACACCATCAAAAAAAGGACGGGCGCAGCAAAGTGGCGCACCCAGCTGCTCCCTCCTGACAAATAGATGACTAGAAGTGAGATCCCCACAGCGCTCAACCCCATTCCATAGGAAACGAGATCAGACAGGCTGTTCGCTTCCCCGAATAGGCGCAACGGAAGCTGGGGGAGCGCAAGCAAAACGATCGCCACAGTCGCCCATCCCGTGAACCGCGGTCGTTCGGGAGCGGGGATCTGCGGCCAGCGGTCGAAGATGAGGTAGGCCGCGAGCAGGGGAACCGCCCAGCCGTAGTAGTATTGCGGATTGAGTGCCCACTGGTAGCTGAAGCGGATGAGTGCGGGCACCCACACGAGGGCGACCACCACAAAGGGCACCCACGTCGGGAGCATCAGGGTCCCGCGAATTTCCCCGTCCGCTTCGCTTCGCGTGCTCAATCCGTTTCCTCCGATTGGGAGGGAGTCTTGCGAATTTCGTCGACCAGGGCCCGCATTTCCTCGTGGGTGCGGTTGCGATCGGCGCGCTGCTCCCGGAGCTGCTCGAGCACGTCCGCGGAATCCTCCGGGTTCGCGGCGGGCCGCCTTTCCCGGAGCTCCGCCGCGAGGCGGTCGGCGTCCTCGCTGCGCTGCGTCCTGCCTTCCCGGAGCGCCTTTGCGAGCTGCTCCTTTTCCTCCGCGGAGGCGCCGCTCGATTTGAGCGCGGTCAGCACGTCCTCGTTGGACAGGGTCCGTCCATCCAGCCTCGCAAGGACGGAACGGTGCAGGAGTCCCTCCTCGGGGAGCATCCGGTTCAAGGCGGGTTCCGCCAGCGCCAGCGATGCGCGGGCAACCTCCGGCTTTGCTGCCGCGGCGTAAACCGCCCCCCGATAAAGCGCACGCTCCGGAATGGCCTGGTCCGCCGGCGAAAGCTGGTCGATGATCTCCACCGCCCGGTCGGTCTGGCCGGCATTCATCAGGGCCACCGCGTAGGACGTGATGAAGAAGGGATTCCGCGGTGCGGCGGCATAGGCGCGCTCCGCCATGGCGAGCAGTTCGGACGGCTCCCCCTTGCCAAGCAGATAGGAAACGATCACGAAGTTGCTCTGGAGCGCCAGATTCTCGGGATTCGCGCGCAACGCCCCCTGCACCGCCTCGTGCACCCCATGGAGGTTGCGGCGTCCGGTTTCCAGCCGCACCAGCTCGTGCCACAATTCCGCGACCTTTGGCCTCTGCTCGACAAAGGTCCACAAGGTCTTCAACTGGGCATCCTCCCAGCCACGGGCCTTGGACAACTTCACGAGCGCGAGCATGACCGCGGGATTTTCCTTTCCGGCGGTCACCGCCCTGCCCCATGCCGCCAGCGCCTCGCTGCGGCTGGTATCCAGAAGGTCGAAGGCCTCCTTCACATTCTTCAGCACCTCGGGAGGCAACGCCGCGTCGCCGGAATCCAGGGAATCGAGGGCGTCGGTGAGGCTTCCCTTCGCCAGCGCGATTTCAAACCGCGCCGCCTGCACCTGGGGCAGGCGCGCCTGTTCATCCGGGAAGCGGTTCAGCCACACCTCGGCCTCCGCCATCCGTCCCCGCGCCAGCAGGTAGTTCGTGATCGCTCCGATCTTGTCCGGATCCCGCTCGCCCTCCTCACGCAGCCGGTCGAGAACGACGGAAAAAAACAACCCTCCATTCCCCAGCTCGAAATCCCCCAGCACAAACTGATCCCGCAGAGAGACCTTCGGGTGCTCGAGCAGGTTGTTCGCGTAAACCCGGGCGGAGACCGCATCCCCCCTCGACACGGCATCGGCGAACAGCTCCCGGAACGCCTGTGCGCCGGTGGCCTCCTCGCTCTTCCCAAGGGCCTCCAGGGCTTCCTTTGCCTCGAGCCGCTGCGCATCGTCGCCGCCGCGAAGGCGCACGATATTGCGACGGATCGCCAGACCTTCGAGGTTCGGATCGATTTCAAACGCCTTGTCGAAATCCTGGATCGCCAGCGGAAAATCCCCTTCGTCCGCCGCCAGGGACCCCTTCGCAAAGAAGTAACGGGCGCCATCGCGCGCCTGCTCCGGGAGGGCGTTCAGCGCCTCGCGGGCCACCCCCTTGCGGTGATGACGCAAGGCCGCCTCGATCAACTGGAAGCGCGCCTCGAGATCGTTCCCATCCCGCCGCACCACCTCCTGCCACATTTCCACCGAATCGGGCGCGCCCTGGGCATCCAGAAACCTTGCCACCCGCCGCCATGCGTCGGGGTTGCGATGGTTCGTCCGGAGGGCCTTGCGAAACAACATCGTTGCGGCCGCAATGTCCCCCTCCTCGGCGTATTTCTCCGCCATCCGAAGGGCGTTCGCCTGCTTCCAGTTTCGATAGACCGGTTTCGCGACCTTGTAGCCAACCACCGCCACGACTGGCGAAAGAACCACGATCCAGAAGGCAATCTTCGCGAAGAGTCCCAGGCGTTGATAACGAATCAACGCCTGCTTCCAGATTGGGACCTTGCGACGGCGACCGGAGGACGAAGAAGCACTCACAGTTGGGGGAAAATGTCGGAGTGGTGGTGAAAGTTCTGCACCGCGCGAGAACGAGAGGACGCATCCAACACGAGGATTTTCCTTGCGTCAAGTCCGTCAGTGACGGTTGCCTGCGACGATGCATCGCACCGTGGGAGACTGGCTCGCAGCCGCTGCCCGAATCGCTTTTCTCGCTCTGATTGTCTTCGCCGCGGCGGCCTACGGCCTCACCCGCTACGGCCCGCTGGATGGGTTCAACAACGCGGCTTTCGGGGTTTTCGCCTGCTGGCTGATCGGCCATTTCGTCGCTCTCCGGCTGCCGCGGACGGGCTTTCTCCCGTGGCTGCTGGTCGGTGCGATCCTGCTCTACGGTTGGGGGGTGACGGCGCTGGGTTACGCGGACAACTGGTTGATGGAGGCGGACGAGGAGTTCCCCGAAATCTATTACGAAATTGCCGGATGGGGGACGTTCGCCGTTCGGAATTCCGTCGCGGCAATGATCCGGACGTCCGCCCTGCTCGCGCTGTTTCTGATGGCCATCGAGATGTTTGCGACCAAGCGATGGGGACGCCTTCTCCTCGCGACGCTCGCGGTCACGGGAATCGGAATGGTGGTGTTCTTTTACCTTCAACGCACCTTTGGAGGCCCCTTCCTGTTGCGGGATCTCACCGGCCGCATTTTCCTGAACTTTGCGACGTATCGATATTGGGGAAACGGCGCATCGTTTCTCGGCCTGCTCTGGCCGCTCCCGGCGGCCATTGCCGTGTATGCCGGAGTGCGGAAGGCCTTTGGATGGTCGGCATGGATGGCCGCCGCCCTGCTCATGTTCGGCGCGCTGTATTTGAACAAGTCCAAGGCCGGCCACGTGCTCGGAATCGTCGGACTCATCCTGTTCGCAGGATTGACGATCACCACGCTCTGGCGCAGCGGAGTGTTCCGGCGGAGGCAGATCCGGCTCTCCGTGGTGCTGGTCATTGCCCTGCCGCTGCTCGCAATCGCCCTCGCCCTGTATTTTGCGGTTCCGCAGAAGCGCTGGGAAAGGCTTGCCGATCAGGGACTGGATCGCAACGTCCGCCTGGTCGCTTACGAGCACTTTCTGGACATGGTGCCCATCGCCGGATGGACGGGCTATGGCCCGGGCACCTTCATCGAGGTGCACATGGATTTCCTGAAAGATGATCCACGGGTTCGAAAGGAGCCGTTCTGGGTCGCTCATCAGGACTACCTTCAAACGGTGATTGAATGGGGCTATGCGGGGACCATCCTGTGGGGCCTGCTGCTGGCTCCCGCCGGTGTCCGTTTGCTCCTTCGCAGCCTGCGGCGATCGCAGAACGATTATCGATCCTCGCCCACCTACGCGTTTGGATGGGAAGACCGTTTTGCAGCGTTTGCCGAGACGGTGCCGCACCCTCGCGCACCGCTGGTTCAGGCCGCCGCATTCACTGCGGTCACCATCACCGCCCTTCACGCCGCTGTCGACTTCCCGATGCAGATCGCCTCGCTCCAGTTCTATTTCCTGATCTGGATCGCACTCGGATGGGTGCCGGCGCGTCATTGGAAGCGGGACAACAGCGAAGACTGAGGCCCGGAATCGGAGACGAGCGTTGAGGGGAGGTCGAAGCTCGAAGACGCGACGCGTCCCAAAGCGGGAGCGTGGGGTCGGTCGAGCGGTCGAGGCGGACGGGCGCGAGGGGGCGGGCACCCCCGTCCAGCTCTCTACGATGCCTGTGGGGCGACTTCCTGGCTTTCGTGCCCGTAAGTGCGGCCGTAGCGACCCGTGCTGTAGTAGTAGTAGTAGGACGAGCCTCTGGCGGGCACCATGTTGAGCACCATCCCGACCGGCGGATGCCCGGCACGCGCCAGAAGATCCACCGCGCGACGGCTCGCGCGACGGGCCGTCTTGTGCGAGCGAATCACCAGCGCAATCGTCCGGAAATGCCGCGCAAGACCCAGGGTGTCGCTGACCGCAAGCACGGGCGCGGAGTCCACCACCACGCGATCGAAATGCCCCTCCGCCTCGTCGAGAAGCGCGAGGATGCGCTCCTTGCGGGTGAGCAACTCCGATGGATTGGAGAACGACCGGCCGGCCGTGATCACTTTGAGATTGGGAACCTGCGGGCAATCGCGGAGGATTTCCGAAAAATCGACCCGACCCATGAGAAAGTCGGAAAGACCCTTCTCGTTCTTCGTGTCGAACAAACGGTTCTCGACGACCGGCTTGCGAAGGTCCGCATCGATCAGCAACGTCCGCAAATCCTGCTGGGCCAGCGCCACCGCGAGATTCACACTGCAGAACGACTTGCCTTCGCCGGGAATCGCGCTCGTGACCAGAATGGACGGCGCGTCCTCCTTCAACAGGGCAAGCGACGCACGCATCGTGCGGAAGGCCTCGCTGACCGTCGAGTGCTTATCCTCCACCAAGGGCAGGATCAGCTGATCCCTTCCGGCCTTTTTCTTTTCCTTCTTCTCCTTTGACTTATCACGCGCCATCGACTCCGTGAACTGCGGCACGGCGGCAAGGACGGGCAGGCCCATCGCAAGTTCCGCCTCGTCCACGGACTTGAGCGTGGTGTCGAGAATCGAGATCAGAAAGATCACCCCCGCCGCCATCGCAAGCGAGGCAACGACGGCAATCGCAGCAACCAGCAACGGCTTCGGAGCCACCTGATAGGCGGGTGACGCGGGGTCGGCGATCTGCAGGAAAAACGGCTGGCTGCGTGCCTCGGCACTCTCGCGGTTCAAGCTGTCGAGCACCGCCAGATACGCCGCACGGTCCACGTCCCGCTGCCGCTCGAGCATCGCGGCCTGCACGGCAGACGCCTTGAGCTGCATCGTGCGCTTTTCCTGCGCCTTCACCGCTTCCTCGAGACTCTTCTCGTTCTGCGCGGCGGCGCGCAGGGCCAGTGCGACACTGGGCGGCGCGCGCAGCGCGGCGGCGCGCAGGGACTCCATCAACTGGGCACGCTGATCCTGAAGCTCGATCGACTGCGGACTGCGGGGGCCGTAGCGTTGACGGACCCGGCCAATCTCCGCATCCAGCGCATTGAGTTCGCTCCGCAGGCCTTGAACCTCGGGGGTGGAGTCGATGCTGGTAATCTGCAGGAGCGCATCCGGATCGTCCCGGACCAGCTCGATCTGCTCGTAATCCGCCGCGAGCTTGAGACGTTCCGCCTTGGCAATCGTGAGACGGGAGTTCAGCTCCAGCAGGGTGGACGCAATGATGTTGAGCTCGCTGTCCACGGAAACCGTCCCGACCTCTTCGGCGTATTTCGTGAGCGCGCGCTCGGATTGCTCGAGCTTCGACTTCGTCTCCTCGACCTCGAGCTTCAGATAGGAAATGCTTTCCGCGGCACTTTTCACCCGCTGCTCGGCATCGAGCGCAATGTAGTTGTCCACGAGCGCCCTGGTCACCTCCGTCGCGATCTCGGGATCCGGATGATCGAACATCACCATGATGAACCGGGTGCCCCGCTCGATCCGGGTCGTCGTGTTCTTCATCAGGATCGCCAGACACATTGCCTCGGTGCGATCCGAGGCCGGGGTTCCCTTCGGGAAGAAGTTTTCCCGGTCCACCAGCTTGAGCTTGCGGGTGACCTCCTCCATGAGGGACCGCGTGAGGAATCCCCGCTGGATGGTGCCGATCATGTCGAGCGATCGAAGGTCCTCCGTCTGCGGCGCCATGGACGACGGGCCGGTGTTTTGCACGCGCTGCTCCACCTTGAGCAGCGCGAACGATTGATAGATCGGCGTCGCGACGTTCAGGTAAACGACCGCCGAGATGGCGCCGGCCACGAGGAACAGGACGATGACCCAGAAATACTTCCGGACGGTTCCCAGGATGCGTCCAAAATCAATGGAAACTCCCTCGTCCTGAGGCTCCGTTTGAAATTGGGAAACGTCGGGCGGCGGATTTTCCACAGTCATCGAATCAAAAGAGGCTTTCCGGCACGGTAATGATATCGCCGGGTTTCACAAGAAACTGTCTGCCTTTCGGGTGCATCATGTTCACCTTGAACTCATACATGGCACCGTCCTCGACACGCGAAATGAGGACGCGGCGAAGATTTCCAATGCGGGTGTTGCCACCGGCCATTGCAATGGCCTGCGGCAGGGTCCAGATCTCCTCCACGGGAATCTCGAAGTTGCCGGGGTTGGTCACCTGGCCGATCACGGTGACCCGCTTTGGCGAGAAGGTGATAATGTTCAATGTGACCTGCGGATTGACGAGATACCCCGCTTTCAGGGCCTCCTCGATCGCCTCCGCCGCCTCGCGAACGGTCTTGCCGGCCACCTGAACGGTTCCGGCCAGCGCGATGGTCACGGTGCCGTCCTGGGCAACCCGTTGCTGCGAAGCCATGTCGGGCTCCTGGAAGACGGAAATCGCCACATCATCCCCGGGCGAGAGCCGGTAATTCTGCAGCGGCGGCGCCTCCGGGAGCTCAACCGAAAGCTTCTTCGTCGAGATCGGTGCACACGCGCCCAGCAGGGCCATGACCGCCAGCAAACAGGACAGGAGGGAGAACTTCCTCACAGGAAATGAAAATCAGCAAACAGAATTCAGTGCAAGCGTTCAACGACCGCCTGCGCGGCGCGCAAACGCCGATTGGGGAAAAAAAGCGGGAGGCACTGCTGCCTCCCGCCTTGTGTGAGCTTTAAGAATGAATGCCCAATTCTCGAATCAGGCGCAGACCGCACCGCGGAGGATGGAAGCCTGATACGGCGACGGAGTCGGCGTCGGGGTCGGGAACCTTGCGACCTCCTTCTGCATCTGACTCTGAACCTTGGCAATCTTCTTGTCCGTCATGCCGGCCTTGGGACCGATCTTCTTCACGATCTTGCTCAGATCCGAACCCAGCAGGGAAGCCTGCCGCTTGCCCGTTTCCGTTCCCTGAACGATCGGGAACTTCTTGAGTGCCGTCTTGAAATACTTGTTGGTCTTCTTCGGGTCCAGCTTCGTCAACTTCTTGGCAAGATTCTTCGTCTTGCCAAAGGGAGCGGCCCGATTGGGAAGCTTCTTGAGCTGTTTCCAGAATTTCTGAATTTTCTGCTTCTGCGCTTTGGAAGAGGCTGCTTCCGCCGTGACCGGCGAGAAGGAAACCGCAACCGCGAAAGCCATCAGGCACGCACCGATTTTTCTGATCATGGTCTGCTTTCTGTAGGTTAGGTCAATTTGTTCCCCCGCGGAGAACGTTCGCGGAGTATTCAGCCGATCTCGTGCCAAAGCAACCCTTTTTTCCGTTTCGTGAAAGAAATTTGCGAAGTGGTCACAGGATCATGCCGCCGGCGACGGTTTCGTTCGTTCCGGGGTGGATGAGCACAAAGGATCCGGTCGTGCGATTGCGGCGGTAGGAATCGTGGATCAGCGGGACCGCGGTGCGCAGAACGATGCGGCCGATATCGTTCATTGCAAGGGACTGGATGCCCTCCTGCTTGTGGAGCGTATTGATGTCCACGAGATAGCGGACGTCCTTCACGACCGCCTGCGTTTCGCGGGTCGTGTGGCGGAGGATGTATTTGCCCCGCTCGGCCATCGGCGTTTGCGAAAACCAGCAGACCATCGCCTCGATGTCCTGGGACACCTTCGGCGGATTGTTCGCCTTCACGATCATGTCGCCGCGCGAGATGTCGATTTCGTTCTCGAGAGTGAGCGCGACGGACTGCGGAGCGAACGCCTCGTTCAGCGTCCTGCCGTCGAAGTGAATTTCCTTGACTTTTGTCTGAAAGCCCGATGGCAGCACGGTGACCTCATCGCCGGGCTTGAACACGCCGCCCGCGACGCGGCCCGCGTAGCCGCGGAAGTCGTGAAACTCGTTCGACAGCGGTCGAATGACCCACTGCACCGGAAAGCGCGCGTCGACATGGTTGTGCTCGCCGCCGACGTAAACCGTCTCGAGGTGGTAGAGCAGCGACGGTCCCTGATACCACGGCATCGCGTCGGATTTCTCGACGACGTTGTCGCCGTTGAGCGCGCTGATCGGGATCGTCGTGATGTCGACGAGGTTGTCGAGGCGCGAGGCGAAGGCCTTGTAGTCGTCGACGATCCGATTGTAGACCTCCTCGCTGTAATCCACGAGGTCCATCTTGTTGATCGCGACGACGACGTGCTGGATGCGCAGGAGATCGGCGATGAACGAATGCCGCTTCGTCTGCTCAATGACGCCCTTGCGCGCGTCGACAAGGATGATTGCAAGGTTCGCCGTCGATGCGCCGGTCACCATGTTGCGCGTGTATTGGACGTGCCCCGGGGTGTCGGCGATGATGAACTTCCGCCGCGGCGTGGCGAAATAGCGATACGCCACATCGATCGTGATGCCCTGCTCGCGCTCAGCCTTGAGCCCGTCGGTGAGCAGCGCGAGGTTCACGACCGCATCCCCGCGGCGCCTGGAGCTTTCCTCCACGGCCGCGAGCTGGTCCTCGAAGATGCTCTTGGAATCGTAAAGCAACCGGCCGATGAGCGTGGATTTTCCGTCGTCGACGGAACCGGCGGTGGTGAAGCGAAGAATGTCCATGATAGTCGAAAGTCTAAAGGTCTGAATGTCTAAAGGTCAGCGCTTGCGCAGGTGGTTGAGCAAAGCACCGATTGCCCGACTGAGAGCTTCCGCCTCGGCACGCATGGAAGCGGCAGGTTCCGCCTCGATAAACCCGAGGACCTCGAGCAGATGGAGCATGCTCCGCACTTCGCCGTTGGAACCTTTCGCGTTGTCGAGAAAGCGGGCGAAGTCCGCGTCGGTGGACCGCTCGAATCCCTCCGCAATATTGTTCATTACAGAGACGGCGGCGCGCTGGAGCTGATCCCTCAATCCAAAATCCGCGGTCAGAGCCGGAGACTCCCGCACCACACGATAAACCCTGCAAGCCTGTGAGCGTGCCTTCTGCCAGATCGACAAATCCTCGAAACGATCAACCGTTGGCATGACTTTAGACCTTGAGACTTTTAGACCTTCCGACCCGGGACTCAAAAATATCCCTCCCGCTTGCGGTCTTCCATTGCGGTCTCGGAGCGCTTGTCGTCGGCGCGGGTGCCTCGCTCGGTCTGACGGGAGGCGGCCACCTCGTCGATGATGTCCTGCAACGTGGAGGCGCGGGATTCCACCGCTCCGGTGCAGGTGGCGTCGCCGATCGTGCGGAATCGGACGATCTTCCTTTCGATCTTCTCCGTCGGCTGGACGGTGACGAATTCACTCACCGCGAGCAGGCTGCCGTTGCGCTCGAACACCTCGCGCTCGTGCGAGAAATAGAGGCCCGGCAGCTCGATGCCCTCGCGCTGGATGTAGAGCCAGACATCCATCTCGGTGAAGTTCGAGAGCGGAAACACGCGGAAGTGCTCGCCCTCGTGCTTGCGGCCGTTGAAGAGGTTCCACAGCTCGGGCCGCTGGTTCTTCGGATCCCACTGGCCGAACTCGTCGCGGTGCGAGAAGAAACGCTCCTTCGCGCGCGCCTTCTCCTCGTCGCGGCGGCCGCCACCAAGGCAGGCGTCGAACTGATGCTCCTCGATCGTGTCGAGCAGGGTGACCGTCTGGAGCTTGTTGCGCGAGGCGTTGATGCCCTTTTCCTCCACGACGCGCCCCTTGTCGATCGACTCCTGCACCGAGCCGACCACGAGATCCGCGCCGAGCTTCTCCACGTAGGCGTCGCGATATGCGATCGTCTCGGGGAAGTTGTGACCGGTGTCCACGTGAACGAGCGGAAACGGGATCTTCGCAGGCCAGAACGCCTTGCGCGCGAGGTGCGCCATCACGATGGAGTCCTTGCCGCCGGAGAAAAGCAGCGCCGGTTTGCGGAACTGCGCCGCCGTTTCGCGGAGCACGAAAATCGCCTCGGCTTCGAGTTGATCGAGATGGCTTAAATTGTAGTCAGGCATGATGATTCGATCGAAGGTCGGAAAGTCGAAGGTCCAAAGTCCGAATCTCGCGACCCCCGGCCGCCTGTCCGACTTTCAGGCCTTCAGACTTTAGACTGGCGCAAAGCGCTCACGCAGAAATGCGACCAATCGAGCCGTGCATTCCTCCACACTCGCCGCGGCGGTGTCCAGCACAAGATGCGGCATAGCAGGTTCTTCGAAGCTGCTGTCGCGCCCGGTGAAGTGTTTCACCCCGCCGTCGGCGGCCTTTTTGTAGAGCCCCTTCGGGTCGCGCTCGGCGCACAGCTCGAACGGCGCCTTCACATAAATCTCGCAGTAGCGGTCGCCCACGATCTCCCGCGCCATCGCGCGGAATTCCTCGCGAGGGGTGATGAGCGAGACCAGCGTGATCACGCCCTGCCCGGCAACGAGCTTCGCCACCTCCGCCACGCGGCGGATGTTCTCCCGCCGGTCGTCATCGGAAAATCCGAGGTTCCGGTTCAATCCGCTGCGCAGGTTGTCGCCGTCGAGGATCATCGTGAACCGCCCCTCGCCATGCAGCACACGCTCCGCCGCGTTCGCGATGGTCGATTTCCCGGAGCCAGACAGACCAATCATCCACGCCACGACGCCCCGCTGACCGAGCAGCCGTTCCTTTTCCTCCGGCTGCAAGAAGCGATGGAACTCGGTGTGGATGTTTTCGGGAATCGACATGGAGCCGGCATCTCACGCGAAGAACGCATGCGACGCAAAGCGAAAGTGGGTCGGCGGCAACGCGACAGGCGTCGCCTCCATTCACCAGGTTGCAGGCGGAGTGCAAGGATGGCCGGCGATTCGAAACACCCCGACCACGTAACCCCGCCGGATGGCGGGAATGTCCTAACTCCGGCCTCTTCGACGGCGAAGCATCGTCGCAGCCAGCAACAGGACGCCCAACCCGATCGGCAGCGCATAACCCTGCGACACGCCGTCATCAGCACCCTGCGGAGAAGCGGCCATCGCCTCGCAGAGAGACAACGCCGCCACGCTCAATCCCACCCAGTAATCACGCACCTTGATCATTTCCTTTGGTTCTATTCACCCGCGGGCCCGGGGGGATCGCCCTCGCGAGTGAGTGTTCACTGTTGTCCTGCAGGAGAAGAAAATCAAGCGACATGCCACGACAGTCCGACGAATGGGGCAACCGCCCCGCACGCGCCAGGGCAGGCACCATCCCCCAATGCGGAAGTTCCCGTTATCCGGCAACTTCCGAACGGCCCGGAAAAACAAAAACCCGC
>CALGTD010000142.1 GCA_937901895.1 uncultured Spartobacteria bacterium
CGAGAGGAAATTCGCGTCGATCTCACCCGCCGTGGCGCGACTGATCAGCGTCTTGCCGCATCCGGGAGGGCCGTAAAGCAGCACCCCGCCGCCTGCTTTTTTGCCATAAGCCTTGAAGAGATCCGGATTCTTCAGCGGATACAGGATTTTCATCCGGATCTCCTCCTTCACGGACTCCATCCCACCCACGTCCGAGAATTTCACATCCGGCCGCTCCAGTTCGCCGTCGGTCGAAAATTTCCCCGTCGGCTCAGCCGTCGGAGGATCGTCGTCCACGGCCCATCCTTCGGAAGTCACCCGTCCACGCGCGGGCTCGCCACGATCCGGCGCCTGCATGAAGAGATCCTGCTCCAGCGAGGGATCCTGGCGTCCTCCGGGAAGATTCAGGCTCTTCTCATAGCAACTCCGCGCCTGTTCGCGCTGCCCCTCCGCCATGAGGAAGCGGCTCAACTGCAGCCACGCCGCGCCGTCGCTGGGAAACTGCGCGACGTGCGCCTCGAGTCGAACCACGGCCTCGGACGTCCGGCCCGCCTGATGCAGGGCGCGGGCCAGTCCAAGCCTCGCCGACGCATTGTCCGGAGCCAGTTCGACCGCCTTTTGGAAACTGGAGAGCGCCTCGTCCACGGCGAACTCCGCAAGACACGTCTCGGCAAAAAGAAGAAGAAGCGGCACATTGTCAGGCGACACGCGCACGGCCTCGCGGAGGGAATCTAGCTGGGACATTTCGCGGTGGGGTTCGCCGGGAAGTCGAGCGGAGGGCAAACGGAAGATCAAGCAAACCCGAGCGTCGAACGTCGAGCGCTTGCGCGCGGAGACGGGTCGTGCATGATCCTCCTCGCGATGAAACTTGGCGTGCTTGGCTCCGGAAAAGGCTCGAACTTCGCAGCAATCCTTCGCGCGATCCGGCAGGGCGATCTGGAGGCCGAGGTGGCCATCGTCGTGTCCGACAACCCCGGCGCCGGCATCCTCGATCTGGCGCGCGAGGCGAATATCCCGACGCACTCGTTCGTCGAGCCCGCCTACCGCACGCGCCTGTCGCCATCGACCGAGGAGGAACTCGTCACGGTGCTCAGGGACTCGGGCGTCGACCTGGTCGTGCTCGCCGGCTACATGCGCGTCGTGAAGCAGCCACTGCTGGACGCATTTCCGCGACGGATCGTGAACATTCACCCGTCGCTGCTCCCGAACTTCCGCGGCCTCGAGGCATGGAAACAGGCACTCGCGGCGGGCGTCGACACGACGGGCTGCACGGTCCATTACGTCGATTCCGGCGTGGACACGGGCGAGATTCTCGCCCAGGCGGAGGTGCCGGTGTTTCCCGAAGACACGGCGGAAAATTTGCACGCGAGGATTCAGGAAGCAGAGCACCGGCTTTACCCGGCCGTCCTCCAGCGCCTCGTGCGGGAGATGCAATGAGCCGCTTCCGCATCTTCGATCTGAACCCCGAGCAACAGCAGGCTGCCAAGCACACCGGCGGGCCGCTGCTCATTCTCGCCGGGGCGGGCACGGGCAAGACGCGCGTCATCACTGCTCGCATTGCATGGCTCGTGGCACAGGGGGCTGATCCTGCGTCAATCCTGGCGGTGACGTTCACGAACAAAGCCGCGAAGGAAATGAAGGAGCGCGTCGCCGGCATGGTCGACCCCGAGCAGGCAAAGCTCATCACGACCTCGACCTTTCACGCGCTGTGCGTGCGCATTCTCCGCGCCGACGCCCAGCACCTTGGCTACAAGACGAATTTTTCGATCTACGACGAGAGCGACACGAACGGCCTCGTGAAGAAGATCATCAACCGCACCGCCGCGCAGGACGAAAAACTCGACCCGGGCCTCGCGAAGAACCTGATCAGCAAGGCCAAGAACAACGGCTGGTCCGCACCGGAGGACGACGAGACGCTCGCCGGCGCCGTCTACCGCCGCTACGAGCAGGAGCTGCGGTCGCTGAATGCGATGGATTTCGACGATCTGCTCGTCAACGCCGTCAAGCTTCTCGGGAATTTTCCGGAGGTGCGGGAGAAATGGCGGATGCGCTACCGGCACCTGCTCGTCGACGAGTTTCAGGACACGAACCGCCTCCAGCTCGACCTCGTGTCGCTGCTGGCGGCCGGCGATCCCCCGGACGTCTGCGTGGTCGGCGACGACGACCAGAGCATCTACGGATGGCGCGGAGCGGAGGTTGCAAACATCCTCGAGTTCGAGCGGCATTTTCCGAACCCGACGATCATCAAGCTCGAGCAGAACTACCGCAGCACAAACGAAATTCTGCAGGCGGCGAACCGCGTGATCCGCAACAACGCGCAGCGGCGTGGAAAGAATCTCTGGAGCCCGCGCACCGGCGGCGATCCGGTGCACATCCTTGCCGTTCCGAACGAAAAGGAGGAGGCGGAGTTCATCGTCAACGAGCTGGCCGCCCGCCGCGATTCGGAAGGCGGGACGTGGGAGGACTACGCGATCCTCTACCGCATGAACATGCAGTCTCGGTGTTTCGAGGAGAACCTCCGGCGCATGCGCATTCCGTATCGCGTCGTCGGCGGCAAGAGCTTCTACGACCGCCGCGAGATCAAGGACCTCATGTCCTACATGGCCGTGCTGTTGAATCCGCAGGACGACGCGGCGCTGCTGCGAATCATCAACACGCCGCCGCGCGGAATCGGTGCGACCACCGTGGACATCGCACTCGAGCGAAGCACCCAGAATCACCGCAGCCTTTACGACGAGCTGACGAGTCCCGAGTTTCTCGACTACGTGACCCGTCGCGCCGCGGAGGCGATCTGCGCCTTCGCCGACACCATCGAAGCTGCGCGCATCCGGATTGCCACGCCCGGAGCGGACGCCGCGCAGATCATCGGGGAAATCCTCTCCGACTCCGGCTATTTCGACGATCTCAAGCGCTCGTGCAAAACGATCGAGGAGGGCGACAAGCGCGAGATCAACGTCCGCGAACTGCTCGGAAGTCTCGCGGAATACCAAAAGCGCTCGCGCAAGGGCCTGCGGGGCTTCCTCGACGACATCTCGCTCGATCGCGAGCGCGAGGAAAAGGAGGACAACTCCCGTGGCGTGACCTTGATCACCCTGCACGCGGCGAAGGGGCTCGAGTTCCCGCACGTGTATCTGATCGGCGCGGAGGAGGGTCTCCTCCCGCATGAACGCTCGAAAATCGAGGGCACGCTCGACGAGGAGAGGCGGCTCTTCTACGTGGGCGTCACGCGCGCGATGCGCTCACTCACGATCACGCACTGCCGAAACCGGACGCGTTTCGGATCCGCGGTTCACTGCGAGCCCAGCCGCTTCCTCGCCGAGATCGAAGGCGAGGGCGTGGAGCGGAAAAGTTTCGAGGACCTCATGAACGCGCCGGTGAGCGAGCAGCAGTTCGAGGATTCCTTCGCGCGACTGCGGGATTTGCTGAGCGAGGCGGGGTGAGGCCGTGTAGAGTGCCCGCGGAATGAACTGGTCCTTCCGCATATTCCGGGTCGCGGGCATCGACGTGAAGATTCACTTCACGTTTCTGCTGCTGCTCGCATTCCTCGGACTGGACGCCTTCGGGAGCGGCGGATGGATCGCGGCGATCCTGCAGGTCGCGTTTGTCTCGCTGCTGTTTCTTTGCGTTCTGTTGCACGAGTTCGGCCACGCGTTTGCGGCGCGGGCTTATGGCATCCAGACGCCCGACATCATCCTGCTGCCGATCGGCGGTGTGGCGCGGCTTGCCCGGATGCCGTCGAATCCGGTGCAGGAATTCGTGATCGCGGTCGCAGGACCGATGGTGAACGTGGGGATCGCGCTTGGCCTGTGGCTGGCGCTCGGGATGCCGTCGCTGCTCGGCGCCACCCCTCAACCGGAAAGCGTCGCAGGGCTTCTCGCAGGCGAACTTCTTTGGGTGAACAAGATCCTTATCGGATTCAACCTCATCCCCGCATTTCCGATGGATGGCGGCCGGGTTCTTCGCGCGATGCTTGCCCTGCGTCTGGGCCATGTCCGTGCCACGGCGATTGCGGCACGCGTCGGACAGGTGATTGCCGTCGGATTCCTGGTCGTGGGCGTCTTTGGAATCCCGGGTTACTACGAGCCGAGCTTCTTTCTCGTTTTCATCGCGATGTTCGTCTTCATGGGCGCCCGGCAGGAAGCCGAGTATGCGAAACTCCGCGCCGCGTTGGGGGGGCTGCTCGTGCGCGACGCAATGTTCACGCAATTCCGCTGGATGTATGGCGACATGTCGATCGCGGAGGCATCCGCGCAGGCCGACCTCGAGACACAGCCGATCTTTCCAGTCACCGACGCGCAACTGCGGCTTGCGGGCATGGTCCTGCGGAATGATCTCCTCGGGCACGATGCCACCGCCGCCCAGCTTCCGCTGTCCACGATCGCAAAGCCGATTCCGTCTGTCTCCCCGGAGGCGACCTTCGACGAAGCATTTCAGGTGATGCAGGAAACCGGCAGCGGGATCCTGCCGGTGGTGAATGCCGCCAACCAGGTCGTTGGGCTCGTGAGTCTGAACTTGATGAACGACCGGGCGCGCATGGTGCGGCCCGCCTGATCGAGCCGAAGGTTTCGGCGGATCATTCGGCAGCGGCAAGGGGGCGGAATCCGGCATCCCACGCGGGCTTCCAAAACAGCAGCCGCTGTCCACGTTCCGTCCCAAAGTCGAACCGCTGCATTCCGGGCTCCGTCACCCGGATCTCCTGTTCGACGACGCCATTTCGCAGAATCACATACTCCCCGGCGACGGCGACATTCGCCCGTTCCACCCAGATTCCATTTTCCCAGGACGGCTTCAGCACCCTGCCCGCCACCCGCAATCGACCCGCGCCGACGGGGAGGTAATGGTCCTTCATGAACTTGCGCATCGGCGGCGAAAAGCCGGTCCCGTCCGCCACGACGACCGCCGTCCCCGTTTCGGAAAGCCTCTGCGGGTCTTCGTCCTCGAGCCGGCCGCTCTCGATTCCGCGGGTTGTTGCGAGCACGTAGGCCAGATGCACCGGCCGGCGGCGGAACACGGTTTCCCCTTTCAGATCAAAGAGGAAGTCATCCGGCGCGGTGAGCTTCAGAGTCTCCTGCAGCAGTTCCCGCTGGTCGCGCATTCCGTCGCGCCACGGGGCGCCCTCGAGGATCTGGTGCGCCGTCAGAGCCACGCACAGTCCCGCCGGCAGCGCCACGCCGCACGGCCGCTGACGCTCCCAGGCCGCGACCCCCGCCATGACCAGCAGTGGATATGCGGGAAGATAGGTCTGTTTTTTGAGAGACGGGCTGAATCCCGCCACAAGCAGCGCGTAAAAGGCCGCCGAGAGGAAAACGGCCGCCGGCAACCAGCCGGCCCGCGCAAACCGCGCTCCCAGAATCGCCGCAACGGGTGCCCCCGCGAAGAACCACACCATCCGCCAGCCGGCCGGCTCCGGCTGATTCACCTCCAGCAGGGCAAACGTCATCGCCGGCAACGCGCCTTTTACCGCGAACCAGCCAATGAAGCAGGCTGGAACGACAAGGAAGCCCGCCACCGCCGCCACGGCACTCGACGCGATGCGGGCCGGCGTGAAATACGCGCGCATCGCGGGGGACACCGCCCACGCCGTCGCCCATCCCAAGCCCAAACCGCAAACGAGGAAGCTGGTCTTGATCGACGCCGCAAACGCGGCGCCAAGCACAAGCCCCGCGAGGAGGTAACCCCGCCAGCCGATGGCGCCGCCATCCTTTGTCAGGATGAGCAGCGCCAGGAAGAAAAGGACGGTCCACAACACGTCGGGCCGAAACTCCACCGACTTCAACGCCCAGTCCGCCAGTGCGAGCGTCAGCGCGACCGTCCAGAGCGCGACGGTCCGGCCATGAAGGCGGCTGACTAGCAGATACAGCAGGCCCAGCACCCCGAAGCTCAACGGGATCTCCGCGATCCGCGCCCACAGGACGACATCCGGCGTTTCGCCAAGCAGTCCGGCCAGCGGCATGAAAAACCACGCAAACAGCGGCGTGTGATTGTCGAACCGATCGAGATAGGGGATCTCGCCCTTCAACCAGCCATAGATCACATGCAAATGCTGCGGTTCGTCGGAATCCACGCCATGCCGCAGGACAAACCACAACCGCAGCACGAGAAGGACCGCGATGCAGACAACGGCCGGACGTTCTCCTGCGGTGAAACGGGAACGCATCATGATGTGAGCGGCCAGAAAACCGGAACGAGGGCGAGAACGATTCCGATGAGGATAAGTGTCAGCAATCCACCCGTGCGGACAAAGTCCACGAACCGGTATTTGCCGGCGCCATAAACGAGCAGACTCGAGGGCTCGAACGGCGCGATCAGTGAGACCGACGCGCCCAGAGCCACTGCGATCGCGAAGGCCCGCGGCGCGACGCCCAGAAGTTCCGCGGATTGGATCGCCACGGGCAATACGACGAGAGCCGCGGCGGCATTGGACATCGGTTGGGTAAGAATCACCGTAAGCACGAGAAACCCCGCCATCACCGGAAGCACCCCGAGAGGCCCGAGCGCGGCGACAATCCCGTCGGCCAGCAGCGCGGCCGCGCCAGTCTTCTCCATTGCCACGCCGAACGCCGTCATCCCCGCGATGAGGACCAGCAGCGGCCATTCGATCGACTGGTAGATGCGGTGGGGCGGCACCGCGCGGATGAATACGACCGCCAGCGCCGCCGAGAGCACCGCGATCGAAAGCGGAACCACCTTGAGCGAACTTGCCAGCACGGCTGCAAGCAGAAAGCCGAACACAAGGAGGCCGCGACGCGCGCGATGCGTCACGGGCGGAATCTCACTGAGCAAGCCGAGGTCCGGACGTTCACGCAACGCCTGGGTGCGCTCACGTGGCCCCTGCACGAGAAGCACATCCCCCATCTCGAGGCGGATGTGCTTGATCTTGTCGAGCAAACGACGGCCGTGACGGTTCACCGCAAGCACCGTGACCCCGTAGCGCGCGGGCAGCTGCAGTTCCGCAATCGTCCGGCCGAGCAGCTCGGAGGGCGGTGAGACGAGCACTTCGAGAATCTCCTGGTCCGTCTTTCGCAGCTCCTCCGCATCGAGCTGCGCCTCCGCCCGGATGTCGATGCCTTCAATTTCCCGGACTTTCATCAACGCATCGACCGGGGCGTTCACCAGAAGCACATCTCCTTCCCGGAGGACAAGCCGCGGCGTCGGCGACATGCGCCGGCGGCCACGCAGCACGCGCAGAACGCGAAAATCGAGCGCGGCAAAGTCGGAGTCGCTCAGGGTCTGGCCGGCGATGGGAGATCCTTCGCGAATCACAATCTCCGAAAGGTATTTCCTCAGGGAATACTCCTCGGTCAGGTTCTCTCCGGAGGTGTCCGGAAGAAACCGGCGTCCGATCAGCAGCATGTAGGCGATGCCGACCGCAACGATGACGAGCCCGATCGGCGTGAATTCGAAGAATCCGATCGGTCCGAGTCCCGAGCGTTCCAGATACCCGCTCACCGCGACGTTCGTGGAGGTGCCAATGAGCGTGCAGGTGCCCCCGAGAATGGAGGCGAAGGCAAGGGGCATCAAGAATCGGGACGGGCTTGTGCCGAGCTTCCTCGCGGCGCCCACAACCGGCGGGACCAGCACGGCGGTGACGGTCGTGTTGTTCATGAAGGCGGACAACCCGGCCGTGCCTCCCATAAGGGTGGCGAGAAAGCGCCCCGGCCGCCCGCC
>CALGTD010000143.1 GCA_937901895.1 uncultured Spartobacteria bacterium
CCGCCGGAACCGCCGGTGGAGGACAGCGTCTGAGACGTCCCCATCGTCTGCGGCGTGGCAGCCGTAAGCGTCAATGCGGCCTGGTTCGCTTTGTTGATCACCAACGTCCCCGTCGCACTACCTGTATGATTCGGCGCGTCGATCGTCCCCACCACCACGTAGCTGCCCGCGTCCTTCGGCGGCGTTGGACTTCCGTCGTAGGTGAAGTTCACCGTCAACCCGGCGGGAACGGTGGTGGCGGTCGCCGACTTCGGCGATCCATCGTAAGTATGGTTCAGGCTGCTCAGGGCCACCGTCGCCGGAGCCTTTTGGATGGTGAACGTTTCCGTATTCGTGCCGGCGTAGTCGGGATCGTTGATCGTGCCCACCACCGTATAGGCGCCAGCGTTGATCGGCATCGAAGCCTGCCCGTCGAAGGTCAACTGAACCGCCAAGCCCGATTCCGGGGCAGTCGTCACACTCGGCTGCTTTTCCGTGCCGTCGTAAATCGGGTTTAGATTCGTAAAGGCGAGAGTCGCCGCAGCCTTTGCAAAGGCGATCGTGGTTGGCGCCGAAGATATGGAGTTGTAGTTGGCGTCACCGGCCTTCGTTGCCCGAACCTTCACCCAGCCTGTGCCCGTCGCAGCGGTGAGGGTTTGATTGTTCAGCCCCGAAAGAAGGGCGACGCCCGGTGCAGATTCCTCCACAATCGAATAACTGACATCGCCGGAACCAGAACCGCCCGTCGTCGAAAGACTCTGATTCGTATTGAAGATTTGCGGAGTGCTCGCGACGACCGCGAGCGAGTTTTGAGAGGCTTTCGCGAAGGTTACGCGCACGGTGTTGGACGGCGAGGATGGATTGTAATTCGCATCGCCCGCTTTTCTGGCCCGCACATCCACCCATCCCGTCCCGCTATTCACCGAAAGCACCGCGCCCGAGATCGAAACAGAACTTCCGGGGGACTGCGCCACAATTTCGAAAGTGACAGCGCCGGTGCCCGATCCGCCGGATGTCGACAGCGTCTGGGTGCTCCCATGGGTTTGCGTGGTGTCGGCGCTCAATACCAGCGGAGCTTGGTCGGCCTTGGCGATCACCAAGGTCCCCTCGGCGTGCCCGATGAACACCGCAGCCGGATCCTCACGTGACGGGTCGGGACTATCTGCAACATTCGCGATTACACTATAACTCCCGGCGCCCGTCGGCGGAGTGGAAGACCCATCATACGTAAACACCACGTTCAACCCCTCCGGTTGCGTCGTAGCGGTCGCGGCCTTGGGCGTGCCATCATAAGTGTGGTTCAAGCTTCCCAGGAAGACGTCAGCGGGGCAGCAGCCGATCGCCCAATTACATGTTGCCGAACCAATGAAATTCCCGGTCGCGTTAACCGTGAACGAGTAACTATTAGGCACAACAGCCGTGCGAACGCCGGAAACATCATAGGTCGCCCCGTGCGGATTGTGGATAGTAGGCGCCTTCGGAGTGTTGTCGTAGAAGAATTCCAGATTACTGAAGGTAAACGTTACCGGTTTTCGCCCGATGGACCACGAACAGGTGGACGATCCCGTATAGTTGCCATTCGCGGTAACGGTGAAACTATAGCTGCCGGCATCCGTGGCCCAGGTGGTTCCGGAGACCGTATAGGTCGCTCCATTTGGATTGCCAATGATCGGGGCCTTTTGGCCGCCATCGTAAACAAAACTCGTATTGGTAAAATCGAAGCTGACCGCCTTCGGAGAAATCGTCAGCGTGCCCGGCTGAAATGTCGCGAAGACGTAGTTCGCAGCCGCCAATGTCCCAACAGATGGAGTGACCGGGTAGGAACCTATGCCTGACGCCGCCGTGGCCGGCGTGCTGAAGCCGGGAACGCCGGCAACTACGGAAGCGGTATCGCCATTGACAAATCCCGTATAGGTCGCGGTGAACGCAGGATTCGCAGCTCCATAGACCTTGGCCACGTTGTTCGCTTTCACCGTAAGCGGCGCCTTGGCGACCACCCATGTCGCCGTCTTCGTCGCGCCATTATATGTGGTGGGATCGCTCGGAGTAAATGTGACCGTTACCGTATGCGTGCCTGCGCCCAGCACGGTCCCTACCGCGGGACTATAACTAAACGATCCCGATACCGAGCTGGAGGCCCAAGCCGGCAACGACGCTCCATAGACCACCGAGCCGGGCAAAGACACGTTGATCCCCGGCGTGATTTTCGACACCGCCACCGTCGGTTGCGCAGATGCATCGGTCCGAGCCCCTGCAACATCGACGGCCGCGAGCATAAACCGATACGTCCCCACTCCCTGTGCCCCGGTGAACGTAAAGGTGCGAGTGAACGTTCCCGATGCGCCATACGCTGTGCTCGAATTGGCACGATTCAAGGATCCACCGGTGACGAGCGTGTTGTCCGCGCGGATCCATCGCCAGCCAAGGGCGGGAGTCTGCACCCAAAGATTGGTATAATCGAGGTTACCATCCGGGTCGCTCACGGTCATGGTCACTGTCACGGACTCACCGACTAACGCGGCGGTTTTATTGACTGACAGCGATGCCGTCGGAGCTCGGTTGGCGACGGTGAACGTCACGTCCCGGCTTACCGCGTGATAGTTGCTATCGCCCGGATAACTACAACGAATTGTATAGGTCCCCGGAGTGAAGTTCGTTCCGGGCCCAACCGCACCACTGGTCGGCGAAGCTCCCGGCCCCGAGGCGCCGATCACGGTATAGGTCAAAGCACCGGTTGGCACGGAAACCGCCGTCGAATATGGATTCGCCAACGAGACGTTAAAGGCCGACGGAAACGTCCCCGTCCCGGTGCGAGACTGGTTCACCCAGCCATTGATCTGAGGCATGGCCTTGCCCACGGTAAGATAAAGAACCGACGCGCCCACCCCCACCCTGTTGACGGGGTCGGCCACCACACAATGAAAAGCATAGGTTGCAGCGCGAACCGCGCGAAAATCAAAGCTCCGCGTCGATGAGCTGCCGGATGCATCATAACCGTTGTTTCCAAGATTGAGATTATACCACCCGTCGCGATTTGGCGGCGCATCCCAAACCCGAAATGGATGGGTCCAGCGGGTGCCGTTTCCCTGATCCCACCAAAACGAGTGGGAGGTCATGTTGCCGTCCGGATCCGTCACCGACGAAGCGATCGTAACCGCTTGGCCGAATGAAATAGAAGCGTTGGTTGGAGAACCCGCGATTGTAAAGGTGCCGCTTCCCGCCCTATCCACTACGGTGTATGTATCAGAATATCGCCAGCCGCTGTTCGCCCCGGCCTGATCCCACGCGTAACACCTGAAGACGTATCGCGTTCCCGGCGGCCCCGCGAGGACGCTGTTATTGTTGGTAGTAGCCTCCCAGCCATTTCCATTATCTCCGCTAGCCGGATCATAAGCCAGGGCCTGCCACTCGCCGCCATTCACGCTGTATTCAACCCATACTCCACCCAGGTTATGGTCGTCATCATTACCGGTCGCCCTGACGGGAAACCAGGCTCCCTTATATAGCGGCACCGGTGGATCGGTATGAAACTTCACCGTCGGGGGGACATTTTTGAGATATCGAACAATCACAATACCTGAGCCTCCCGCACCTCCCCACCCACTGTGGGCACCGCCGCCACCACCACCGGATCCGGTATTCGAAAGAGCATCCTCTCCTTTGTTGGCTGATTTACCTGCAGAACTATTCCCTCCGCTTCCACGACCAGCTCCCGCGCCACCGCCGCTGGACCAGCCGCCCCAGTCGCCACCTCCACCGCCGCCACCACCGTAAGCGACCCCATAAAAAGTGCGCGGAGCGCCACCGGTTCCGCCCATACTCAGGGAGGAGGCGGTTTGTCCGGCGCTGCCCAGCCCGCCCCCTCCGGCGGAGGCTCTGAGGGCTATGCCATTTCCCCCATTGTAGCCGCCCTGAGTCCCGCTACCACCAGGATAGAAACCGGTGGACGCCTGCCACGATCCAGCGCCGCCGCCTCCGCCCCCTCCGTTCCCACCTGGCCCACCGTTCTGGGTGGCGCCACCACCACCACCCGGTGCGGTATATGAACCAAAACTGGAAGGTTTTCCGTTGTTACCAGGAAGCTTTTCCGTCTGAACGGCCCCGCCGGCTCCAACGACCACATTGAAACTCTGTCCCTTAGCGGCATTGACGGTCGTATGAATGTAGCCGCCTGCCCCTCCGCCACCACCCCAGTTTACACCGCCGCTGCCGCCACCACCCAAAACGAAGATTTCGAGCTGTCGACTACCCTTTGTTTCATCAAGCGCAAAGGTTCCGTTGGATTTGAACGTATGAACGTAATATTGCCCATCTACAGTAACCGTCCCTCCACTTCCGTGCGCGGACATGACGGGCATATTGGCGTCGGCAAGCAAAGCAAAGACCCCAACGATAAATCGTATATTTGTCTTAACATTTATAAAACCACAGTCGGCAAATGATGGCCCTCTTGATGAGATTAATCTCCCTATATTGTTAGGCTCGACGCCGAATTCAGTGTCAGCGCAAGTTCCTTCTCCGACCTTCGATAGGCTGACGGATTTTTCGCTCATCGTCAGCAATGCGGGCGTATCCATATTACTGCAGCACTCAGCGGATGGCCGAGTCCAGTTTTGCGACGATGTCTCCCCGCTCGGCCGCGACGTCTTTAATCGAACCGTGTCGGTCGGTCAGGTATACCGGCATTCCTGCCGTGAGCTTCAATCTCCGAGCCAAGACTCCCTCCACACCTTGTGCATCGAATACCAGTTGGCCTGGGAGGCCGGTGGCGGCAGCGGCGGAACGCGCAGCCTCCACATCTACGTCCAGACATACGCCGACAAGCACCGCTCCCGCCGGAGCAGTCTGCGATAGCTGTTTGGCAAATGCAATCGCACCAGGACTCCAAGTCGCCCAAGCATATATGATCGTCGGTCCTCCACCCGCAGCAACTATAGGGCTGTCCGCCCCCAGTGCCTCACTCGCGATTTCGCGAAACGATTGCCCAATCAAAGCATATCTTTCTGCCAGCGTCTGCGCCGCCTCCTTCACGTGGGGAGGCGCAGCCGAAGCCAATATTTCATTCGCGAGCGACGCAGCCTTCTCTCCCTCAGGTTGATTCTCGGCCTCCCGGAGGAGCGCCTCATATCCGCCGGCTTCATTCGGGAACTCTTCAATCAGACGCTTCGCCGATCGTTCACGCTGGTAGCGTAGTTGCCGTGCATCATGTATAAATTCCCGTGACCGAACGAGCTCTCTCAACTTGGCCAATTCAAACCGCTCCCCGACTGGCAATGTTGTATCCTTACGCGCCTCTTCGGCTATCGCGACCGCTTCCTCCGTTACGCCCGAGTCTCCCATTAGCGCGGCGTTTAGAAGCGCTTTGGCCTCCAACCTCCTCGCTTGCGCCGCTCGTGAATGCCCCTGTGGGTATCTCAAGCGCACCGCTTTCGCTTTGTTCGCGGCAGCTCTCAATTCGGAAGCAGCGCCCCCTTGCGACGCCCCTCCATTCGTTCGGTGATCACGGCCACCCCGGGGGGCGGGCCGGAAAAGGGTTTCGATCTCCTCGAGCTCCGGATCCGTGTTTAGACGCTCACTTTCGGATTGGGACGCTGGAACGGCCGAAACTCCCAGCAACAACGCGTAGAGCCATGCGAACGCTATACGAACATTCATGAATGCACCCTCGCATCCACGCATCGACGCCCGTTAGCACACTGCTCCGAATCACCTCTAGACTAGAGCGGAAATTCGGCAGGGATAGAGAGCTCATCTGCAAAAAGCAGGAATACCCATGAACAGCGAGGGAAGCTTGGAAGCACTGCAATTGACCAACAATTGCATTAAACCGTCAAAACAATGTGCAATTTGATTGCGTCATAATTGCGATGGCTGCCTCGTGTCCATCTTCGCCCAGTCCGCCCCCCTCATTCCCTGAGACGTTCCGATTCCTCTATAATAAAACAAAAAAGCCGCCATTACTGGCGGCATTTTCCATGGCGTCCCCACGGGGATTCGAACCCCGGTTCTCACCGTGAAAGGGTGGTGTCC
>CALGTD010000144.1 GCA_937901895.1 uncultured Spartobacteria bacterium
ATGGGCCAGCTTTTCGCCGAGCAATTCGGGCTGGTGATTGCGCGAGACGAAGTCGCCTTTGAGGCATTCGAACAGGGTCAGATCCAGCCCCTCGACCCGCTTGGCCCGTTCCCGGCGTCTGACGAACAGCGGGAAGCCGTCATTTCCTGCGAGATATTCGCGGATCGAGGCGACCGGATCGGGGACCACGATGCGCAGGACGCCGCCGGGCCGGAGCACGCGGTGGCATTCGGACAGCACGCGCGGAAACCGATACATCGAAATATGCTCGAAGGTGTGGCTGGCGTAGATCGCCTCAACGGTTTCGTCATCGAGCGGGAAGCCGTCGAACTCGTGGAAGTCGGCGACGATGTCTCCCCGGTCGGGGTCGATATCGACGGTAAGCCATTTGTCGTCGGGCTTGGTCCATGCCGCACCGGGGCCGAGATGCAGCTTGTAGGGCGGGCTGGTGAAAGCCGCCTCACGGGTCTTTGTGATAGGTCGCGGCCGGCGAGTGACGGACCATGCGATGCGGGCCGGGCCGAGGTCGAGCCGACCGCTTTTCAGGAAGCGCAGCATCAGGCCACACTAACGGCCGTGCATCTCTGCTGCAAGGAGGTCCTTCCATGACCAACGGCAACACCACGCAGAACCGCGTCATCATGGAGAGCACCCGCCATGCCTGACTCCGACAACAACGCCTCACAGTCCGAAACAGTCCGCATCATTGCGGAACAGCTGTTCGAAACGTGGGAGCGCAAGCAAGCACGCGAGGCGAAGGAAGCCCGGCGCTGGTTTGGCGGCAACATCGGCAGCTTCATCGGCGCTCTGGCCATCGTTGTCAGTGCCATCGTGGCGGGTGCCCGGACACACAACCTGGCCTCGGATGCGCACGAACGCTCCCTGCGCAACGAGACGGCCATCGCCACGCTGAAGGCTGACAACAGCGACCGTCTCGCTCGGATCGAAACGAAGATCGACCTCATTATGGCGAGCCCCGTGAAATGACCGACCCACGCAAGCCCTACGCCGATGCGCTCCGCTCCGCCGGGCTCGACTTCAACCGCCCCGGCGTTGTGGCGGCGTTCGATGCCATGCTCGACAAGGCTGGCGTGCCCCGTGCTGCTCCCGAGGGGCTGACGATCAGCGACGCCGGTATCCAGCTGATCAAGCGCTTCGAAGGGCTGGAGCTCCGCGCCTATCCAGATCCCGGCACGGGCGGCAAGCCCTGGACGATTGGCGTCGGCACTACGGTTTATCCGAGCGGGCAGGCGGTAAAGCCTGGCGACATCATCACGGAAGCGCAGGCGGAAGAATACCTTCGCCACGATCTCGCGCGGTTCGAAGCGGCGGTGAACAAGTTGACCGGCGGCGTGGCAACACAGGGCCAGTTCGATGCGCTGGTCTCTTGGTTTTACAATGTCGGAACGGACGCAGCCCGTCACTCGACCCTGCTGCGAAAGCATAACGAGGGCGACTATGACGGAGCGGCAAAAGAGTTCGGGCGCTGGGTCAACGCAGGGGGAAGAAAGCTGACCGGGCTTGTGCGCCGTCGAGCGGCCGAAGCTCAAATGTATCGGGCGGGCACGCCATGAGCCCGCGCGGTCGCATACCCTATCTGCCTATCGTGGTCGCGTTCTGCGTCGCGGCGATCTTCGGCTACGCGGTGTTCTCTTATTGGGCTGTGTTCATCGCCCGCGACGCCACCATGACCGGCGACGTGATCGGCACATGGAAGTCGTTCGCAGTCCTGGCTTTCGGGTTCTGGCTCGGCAGTTCGAGCGGGGGAAAGGCCAAGGACGAAGGCGAACCGACGATGGTCCAGCCTGCCGATGAACCCGTGCCAGTGGAGGAAAAGCCATGACCTGGCTTGCCATTCGCACCTTCCTCGGCGGCATTCCCCGCTGGGCATGGATCGCGCTCGCCATCGTCATCGCCGCCATTGCGTTCGGCATCTGGCTTTCGGGCGAGAAGCAAAAGGCCGTGGAGGCCGACAGGAGCGCCGGGAAGGCCGAAGCGGTATCGACGGCCCGCACGGCCGATGAAGCGGCCCACGGGGCAGCACAGGGCAAATCAGAGGACATTGAACATGGGAACGAACAGGCCCGGGAAGCTGCTCGCGGCAGCGACGATCCCCTCGCTGACGCGCTACGCTCTCTTAGAGGGCGCGAGGAGTAGTCTCCAAGCGAAGTTCCGCCGCCTTCCTCGCCGTCACTGCTGAGGTAAGGTCATGGAAATAGCCAAGCAGATACTCCCGCTTGCGGATGCGGATGCGGGCCACCCATTGCCCACGCCGGTTGTTCCAATGAACCCCCGGCGTTCCGCTTCTGTTGTCCCGCCTTCGGGATCGATTGAGAGCGTTTTCTGCGGCCACAATGTTTCGCAAGTTCGCGAGACGATTGTCGGTTCGCGATCGATTGATGTGGTCGATTTGCTCGGGATCCGTACCGTGAGCAAGCTTCCAAACAATGCGGTGCACGGGGAAGGCTCGGGTAAAAATCGTTGTATAGTAATATCCGGTCGAAATCAGATGCCCAACCGGTTTTCCTGCGTTCTTGGCGTTCCACAGGGCGGCGGACTCCCTGCGGCTTCGGGTTCCCGTTTGCTGAAACATCCACGCCGGTCGATCGCGCCAAGTAAGCTTCCCGGTGAGCGGTTCATAGTTAAACAATCGCTTGAGGAGGCGATGAGATGGTAAAACCCTTGCCACGCTCCAAGATTATCCTATTTCTTCCTCTATTGGTAGTCCTAGCAGCCTGCGAGCCGAAACGGATCGAACTCGTTAAGCCGCCGGTCGCGCTGACCGCATGCGCCGATGAACCCGTTGCGCCGGACCTCCCGGCTGTGGACTGGACCTCGGTCGAGACCGCGCGGCCGATACAGGCGAACCGCGATGACCTGACGCTCGACTATATCCTCGCGCTGCGTTCGGCAGGGGGGGATTGTTCGGCGGACGTTGCCGGCATCAAGGCGTGGAGCGACGGGCTAGAATAACCCCCGCCCTTCATTTCGCGGCCCGTAGCGTGTAGACTTCGCCTTTGCGAGGGGGGCGGCATGGGCGAGATACAGATATTGCGCCGAGTGGCGTTCGGGGCGTTCCTGATCGCGCTCTACCTGAACGCCGGCATCACGTTCGACGGGCGATACTTCCCCGGCGTTGTCGCGACCGCCACGGGGCTCGTTCTGGCCGCGCTCGTAATCCCGAGCGAAGGGGCGGTCAAAAAGGCCGTCATCCTGCTCGCCGCCGTGTCCGCGTGGACGCCCACCATCCTCCTGTCGCCCGCTCCCTCGTATTTTCTCGGCGAACACCTGATCTCCCTCGCCAACCTCGCGGCGAGCACGGTGATCGCCTATGCCGTGTTCCGCGAGGCTATCACCATCCCGGCGGCGACAATGCACCGGGCGGCGACCGCGTTAACCGGCATTCTGCTGATCGTGGCGATTCTCGAAATCTACACCCCGTTCCGCGATCTCGTGGATGCGTTCCGGGTCTCGTTTTACGAGGGCGGATTCATCTATCAGGGCGTCGAGCGCGACGTTCGCATCGCCGGGAAGATACGGCCCACGGGCTTTACCCAGGAGCCCTCGCATTTCGCCAAGGGCCTTTCGGTCGCCCTGACGGCCGCGATCCTCACCAGCACGAGCCGCCTGCGATACTGGTATGGCGGGGCGGGGTGGTTGCTCGCGGTGTTCCTCGCCGGCAGCCCGACGCTTCTTCTCGCCCCCGCCGTGATCGCGCTGGTGCATATCTTCAAGACGCGCCGCAATGTCACCGGGATGCTCCTGAGGGCCGCCATCATATTCGTGCCCATATTGAGCCTCGCGCTGCTTGAGCAAATCGCCGCCATGCTCCCGTTCGCCCGCGCGCAGGCCATTGCGATGGGAGAGGACACCAGCACGATAACGCGTTCGATCGGTCCGGTGCTGATCGCATGGAATGTCTGGCTCGAATATCCGATAGCCGGGGCCGGGATAGGCGGCCGCGAGTTGGTGACGGATGTCGTGATCGACGTTTACCGGCAGTTCCCCGGTTATTGGATCGGGCGGCTGACGGGAGCGAACGAGGGTTATGCCGGATGGGGCAACGCCTTTTTCGAGATACCGGCCTATTCGGGGCTTGTTTGCGGAGCGTTCATCCTGCCCGCGCTCTACCGGAGCCTGAAAGTGTTCGGGGGCTCGTCGTTGCTGGCGTTCGGCATGTTCTTTCTCGTGTTCAACTTCGATTCGGGATTCGTGTCGCAGCGCCCGTGGGGGTATTTTGGGCTAATTATCGCAGTGGCGGCCGTTTCGTGGCGGATCGTGCCGACGCCTGTTGCCGTAAGAGCAAGACGATCTCCGCGATCATCTACCACACGATAACGAACAGGGCGAAAGCAATCAGGGCGGCGTAGCGACCATGCGAGCTTGCGGGGTCAATGCCCGGCAATCGCGCGCTGCATCCATTCGGACGCGGGCACGTTCTCGGCTGCAACGTAGAGCTGCCCACCCTCGAAAGGCTCGCGGCTCCACTTGCGGATGTTGCCGTATAAACGGCTGAAAACAGCAGCCGAGGCTGAAGGGGCCCATTTGCCCGTCTTTCTAGCCTCCCAGAACCTTAAACGATTTATCTCCAATGACTTAGAGGACGGGCCCCTTCAGCCGATCGTCTATAAGACGGGTAGCGCAATTGTCACCGGCTATGCCGCCGAGGCACTGCCTGAAATCTGCAATGTCTGGCTCCGCGCGCGAGAGGCCGGTGCTCTAAACAGGCAACAAGCTGACCGGGCCCAAGCCGCGGAGATTCTCGTGCGCGGCTTGGCCGAGGTCGGCATCATTGCACTGGTTGACGAGGCGACCGGCTACCAGGACACGCGTGACCATTTGGAGTTCAAGTTCTAAGCTGCCAGGCTGGATTTTGAACTGAACCGAATGGCGGTGCGGCTACCACCTTCACGCAGATAGCGTGCCAGGAATCCTATCGGCAAGCGCTTTACCGTGACCCAAACTCCGGGTCACACACGTATATAGGCCCCAACATTTTGCGCCCAACGAGAAATCCGGAGAGCACGAAAAAGACGATTACGGCCT
>CALGTD010000145.1 GCA_937901895.1 uncultured Spartobacteria bacterium
AAAAGGCCGGATCGCCGATCAGTTCTTCGGCCAGTGCCACCCTCCGCATCTGTCCTCCCGAGAGCGTGCGATATTGTTGGTCAAGGAACGAATCAATCCGCGCAAGCTCAACGATATGCTCTTGCCAATTGCTACGGACCTGTTCCGGCACCGACTTGGGCAATCGTAGAGACACTGCATGGTCCAGACCTTCCTTCACCGTCAGTTCCGAATGAAACGCTCCGAACTGCGGCAGGTAGCCGACCGCCAATGGATACTCTCCTTTCAGATCATGGACACGATGGCCCGCAAAAAGAATGCTCCCGGCAGAAGGGGATAATTGTCCCGCGAGAGCCTTGATCAACGTGCTCTTCCCGCACCCTGACGCACCGATGACCGCGATGAACTGCGCAGAAGTGGCATCGAAGGAAACCCCTTCGAGCAGAGATCGACGCTGTTTCCCGCGACCCGCGTTTACGCGCAGGCCGGAGACATGGATGGCTGGATCAACATGGGTCGTTACGGTGGTCAAGGGGAGGCACTGGTGGCTATGTTCAAAATCCGTTGATTATTGAGGATTCTTAGAGGCTATCCCAAAACCTCGAATTTCGAAATTCTCCGATGATGACCTACTGTATTCATGCGGGTTTGCAGGCTAATCGTTTGGCCAAAAATGAGTTTTGGGATAGCCTCTAGCCTGATTGATTGAACTGCCTAACACCTCACGAAACGAAGGTGACTTAATTTGCTCGACCAACTTCTCGGCCTCGTCATGGCGACCCAGATCACAAAGACTACATCCAAGAATCAGAACGAACGCATCTCTGAGCGGATCAGGGCCATCGCCTAAAGCCGACAGGAATGCCTGATAATCTTGATTCTTCCCCTTCTGCAATTGACTAAACGGAAGTGAGACTAAATATCCCTCAGCCAGCTTAACAGCATCCTCTTTGCGACCTTCGAATGAAGCGAGTGCAGTCTGATAGTAAGCACCTACCGGGTGAGCCCAATTCTCGCTCGGCAGCGCGACCGTCGCAAGTGCTGACTCTGCCAACAGTTTAAGTAGCTCTGGATTAGCAGGAGATTCCAACCGATTTCCAAGCTCGATCAGTAAGCGCACATGGGCCAGTGTTTTGGCTTCTTGATTTTCGCTGGAAACAATAGCCGCCCGGAGTCTGACCACTTCATCCGGGATGTTTGTATCGCTCGCAATAGAAAGTGATGCACACATCAATACGGCACCAATGCATAATAGCACAATGTGATAATTCGTATTCATCTTACCAGTCTGCTTTGGCCACCGCAGTCCAACTGTAGAAAAGGGGAAGAATCTTTATCTAATTCACGCATGCTGCTTTTTCACTGCTTTATTTAACAGTCTCTTTTTGAATTTGAATTTGATCGGAAATCGTTTGCCTCAATCTGAGGGCGTTGATTCTTTTTGCAAAAATCTGGGCATCGTCGAAATTTCCTTTCTTCAAGGAAATATTTGCCAGCATCATATTTAATGCATCTTCAAGATCAGATGGATTTGTTCCAAACAATGTCTGAAGTTTCTTGAAAAGCGGATCAGCAGACTTTTGTAGTTCTTTAAAATTTATTGAAGATAAAGCGAAACTAGCGGCCTCACTTTGTTTTTCGTATTCTCCCTGAAGGCCAAGAATCGATGCCGTAAAAAAAACAGCCAGTGCTTGTTGCCATTTTCCCGTCCGCATCTGGGTAAGCCTCTTCGATATATCTAACGCTTCAGCTAGTGACTCTCCTGTATCGACCGATAGGAGATGAGCAATTAGCAAAACCTGAGCATTTGCTAGCTCCTCTTCTCCAGAGGGGTGGTTCACAACCTCTCGAAGGTGCTTCCCAATTTCCACATCTTTCCAATCGAGCTTTTTTTCAAGCATTGAGATCACATAGTCCAGTTTTGCTTGATTCTGTCCGAAAGCGATTGGGACACCTATAACCACTAACAAGATCAATATATAAAATAAACGCAATAACCTCATAATCTATTACCAGGCTGATGCTAGTATTGTTGTTAATGTGTAATTAACAGGAACTCCAAAAATAGAAGTTCTGTGAAAGTAGTAATACTTGCTGTCTTTCTCGATAGCGCAAGCGTTTCGTCCATTGCTGTTGTCGTTGGCGTTCATCCATGCCAGTGCTTCACCTTGAGATGCTCGATTGCTCGCCCAAGCGGAAACGATGCCATCTGAATTCTGTGAATCTAGGGGAGCCAAGAAAGCGTAGCCAAGAAGAATACTAGGCCCCACTGAATTCCAGAGCTTTCCCGGAGATGCTGTGTGAGCGGCACCAGAATAGTTATTGTTATAATCATTGATGTCCAGCACCGAACAGCCGGCGAAGATGGCAATGTCAATATCTTCTCCCCAGTATGCCGCGACATCTGCTGGCTTTAGCCCGTTAGCCAGACTTCCATCTGAGTGACTACCGTGCCCGGAGTAATAGAAGATATCCGCCTGATTCATCACCTGACGTTTCTTTGACTTGATCTCTGGATTGGTATATTCGGCGGTGATGACCTCAACACCCGCCGCTTTGAAGAAGCTGTGATCCAGCGGACTGTTCTCAGGATTATCTTCAAGAGTTCCTTCGGGGGAGCACCTCCCGCGCAATTCCCCTGCAACCCCAGCGGCAAAAGCTTCGCTGTCCGCCAAACTGGACCCCGCTTCCGGCTTGGTATCATACCAACTTTTCTCTGCAACGGAATCGGTGTCCTGATTCGGAATGAGTCCCAAATCCTTGAGTTGTTGGCGCGTCAATTCAACTCTGACCACTCCATTTGCAAACGTGGCGTTCTGATTGGTAACCGTGAAATCCGCCCCATCCGGTTTGGTGCCGTTCGTTTTGAGCTTGATCGTTTTCAGCGGGGTCAGCGCAAGAAAGTGATCAAGGCTCTCGAATCCCCCTTTGATCTTGATGCGCAGTTTTTCATCGGAGAGCACGACGCGTTTTTCCTCCAGGTCCTTCCAATCGGACGCCTTCGGGTCGGCAAAAACGATCTCTGGAACGATGACCGTGCATGTCACCTTGGAGTTGGTAATGCAGGTGTTGCCCTCGTTGTCTTCTCTATTCGAACTGAACTTGACTGGATTGGCCTTGCCGGAGGCCATCTGTTTATACTGAATCGAATGTGGACCGAGACCCGTCGGGGACTCTGGCTCGCCCCGTGTGAACGTCCAACTAAGATTCACTGGTGTCGCCGAAGGATCCGTCGAGAATATCACGGTGCCATCCACCTTGGTGATCACATAGCGCTTGGGATATTGTTGTCCCGGCGGCGTCCATGGGTAAATGGGGTGAGCAGGATCGGTCGAGGTTGACAACCCCAGAGTTGCTGACCAGCATGATGAAACGAGCCAGGCAGACGCAACGACAGAGAAAATAACGCGCAAGATCATAGCTTTTTACTCGTAATGGTCCTCGTTGCCCGGATCGGGCGTATCGCAGCCCTGAATAAGAACTTTCTCAAATTTTGCCACGGTCTGCGCGAACGATGGTATCGCCGCGCAAGCCACGAGGGCGAGGATTGCAATGTTTCTGATGATGGATTTCATATCGGTGTATTTCGGTTTGGTTTACAGATGGTTGATTCTCAGAGGGATGCTTGTTCGATGATTTCCTTCGACAGACGCTCTAT
>CALGTD010000146.1 GCA_937901895.1 uncultured Spartobacteria bacterium
GGCCATGCCGCCGCCGATGACGACGACCTTGCCGGGCAGCACACCCGGGACGCCACCGAGCAGCACGCCCTTGCCGCCGTTGTGTTTGGCGAGGTAGTAGCCGCCGGCGATGATCGACATGCGCCCTGCGATCTCGCTCATCGGTTCGAGCAGGGGCAGGCGGCGGTTCACCTCGACGGTCTCGTAGGCGATGCACGTCGCGCCGCTGGCCATGAGGGCCTCGGTAAGAGGGCGGTTGGCCGCGAGGTGAAGGTAGGTGAAGAGGATGTGTTCCTTGCGGAGAAGCGGATATTCGGATGCGAGCGGCTCCTTGACCTTCACGATGAGGTCCGCCTTCGCGAACACCTCGGCGTGGTCGTCGACCAGCTCTGCACCGGCCGCGGCGTATTCCTCGTCGGGATATCCGGAACCGGCCCCGGCGTTTTTTTCAACCACCACGGTGTGGCCCCGTCGGATGAGTTGATATGCCGCGGATGGAAGCAGGGCGACACGGTTTTCCTGTTCCTTGATCTCCTTCGGAACGCCGATGACCATGCGCCAACTATATCCTCCCATAACGCCCGCGGCGAAAGCGAATTCCGACGCCGGAGACGACCTGCCGGATGGGAAGGTCAGCCGACGCGGACGGCGCGGGTCTTGTCGAGCTTGAGAATGCCGGATTCCGTCGCGGGCAATGTCGTCTTCGGATCGGTGACTTTCTCGCCACGCCACTGCACGCTCCCCTGCTCAACGAGCCGTCGGGCATCGCTGCGCGACCGTGTGAGGGAGAAGCATTTTGCGTAGGCGTCGACGACGACGGAGACAATGTCCGACCGGTCGGCGGCGATTGCGTAAGAGGGAAGGTCTGCGTGCTCGAGATCGCGCGCGCTGAAGCGGGTGTTGAAATCCTCGAGCGCGTGGCGTGCGGCGGCTTCGTCGTGGAAACGCGCAACGATGCGGCGACCGAGCTCCTTCTTGGCGTCCATTGGATGACCGTCGGGCACGGCTTCGCCAAGGAGCAGCTCGTAGTATCGCGGCATGAGCTCGTCGGGAATGCTCATGATCTTGCCGAACATGTCCCCGGGCGGCTCGCTCACGCCGATCGCATTGCCGAGGCTCTTGCTCATCTTCTGCACGCCGTCGGTTCCTTCGAGGATGGGCAGCAGCATGGCGACCTGCTGTGGCTGGCCCTCCTCGCGCTGAAGATCGCGTCCGACCATGATGTTGAAAAGCTGGTCGGTGCCGCCGAGCTCGACATCGGCCTGGATTTTCACGGAATCCCACCCCTGCATGATGGGATATTGAATCTCGTGCGCGCGAACGGGCTGGCCGCGGTCGATCCGTTCGCGAAAATCCTCGCGCTGAAGCATCTGCTGGAGAGTGACGCGGCTGTTGAGGCGCATGACCTCCTCGAAGCTCATCATCTCGAACCACTCGCCGTTGAAGACGACGCGCGTTTTGGCGGGATCGAGAATCTTCATCGCCTGCTCCTGGTAGGTGCGGGCGTTGGCCATGACCTCGTCGTGCGTGAGCTGGGGCCGGGTGGCGGAGCGCCCGCTGGGGTCGCCAATCATCGCAGTGAAATCGCCGATGATGAGAATCGCCTGGTGGCCAAACTCCTGAAACTGCCGAAGCTTCGTGAGCCCGACGGTGTGTCCGAGGTGGATGTCGGGAGCGGTCGGGTCGACGCCGAGCTTGACGCGGAGCGGGCGATTCTCGGCGAGTTTGGAGCGCAACTCGTCAGGACTCAGGACCTGGGCGCAGTTGCGGACGAGGGCGGAAAGGACATCCATACGAACGAGCGGTGTGCGACGGCTTAACGAGCCTTCTGACCTTTGTTCAGGAGCACCTGAACCTCCTCCATCGTCAGGTCGCGGTGGAGATTCTGCGTGAACTGGTCGATTGCCTTTTCAGGCTGCTCGGGGCCGAGGTATTTGCGGGGCGCGGAGTTTCGGGGAAGAATCTCCGAGGCGACCCCGGCATCGGATTTTCCAGCTTCGGAAAAGTTCCTCACCGCATACGAACCGGTCGAGTAGGTCTCGCCCGACTCCCGTGCGGTGGTGCGCTTGAATTTCGCGGAGTCCGTGTCGAACACCTTTTTTCCGAACCACGGGTTCTTGATTCCAAGGAACGACCGGGTCGTGAAGGTCTTTGTCTTCGCGGACTTGGTCCCGCGGAAATCCGCCGTCGTAAATTCCTTTGTCTTGAATCCGCCGGTGTTGAAGGACTTGCTGACCAGCGAGCTGGTCAGCGCGGGATCGCCGGAATTTTGTCCTCCCATGGCCTGCTGTGCCTTGCGGGCCTTTGACTCAATGCGCTCGATCAGATTTCCGGGGCCGTCTTCCTGGGCGTGGACCACCCCGGACGCGATCAGTGCGCAGCCGAGGAGGAGCATCCGCTTCATGGCGCTACGTTATGCATCGAATGCCGGGGGACGCAAGCGCGGCGGGGGAGCCACTACGGGGTGCCGGGAAGAGACGGAACGCCCTCGCCCTGACCGGGCATGGACGGCAGCTCCATCGATTTGTAGTTCTTTGGCACCTCGAACTCGGCGGCGGGGATCTCCTCTTCGTTGACCGAGACAATCGTCATCGTGGACGTGCCGGCCTGCGGAGTGGTGATCACGGTGCGGATGGGGAAGCCGGGAAAGTCCTCGCCGTTTTTGAGCACGCCCTTGAAGGGATTCGCTCCGCCGGAGAGCTTCCCGAGCTGGTCCATGACGGCGGAGGCATTCGGCAGATCGTTCGTCACCCAGTAGGCGACATCCAGTCCCTGAAAGGTTCCGGCGTATTCCTCGCAGTCAAAGCCGTTGATTTTTTCCTTTTTGCCGGTGGGCTTGATGTCGGGTCCCTCGTTCTTGCCGGCGTCCGAAACCTTTTCCTTCATCGCATCGAGTGCGCCCTTGGGAAGCTGCATCGCGATTTTTTGCGCGTGCATGAGCGAGGAAACCTCTCCGCTTTCCGAGTCGACAATCGAGGAGATCTCCTTGCCAATATCGACGCGGGCCTTTTCCCCCTCGGCCTTGATTGTCATGCGCGTCTTGAGCGGCATGGGGCCGGTCTGCTCGACATCCTGGACGATGACGACGCCGGCGTGGGCGGTGAGGCTGAAGGCGAGGGTTAGCGCGGCGGAGAGGAACGGTTTCATGGGATTATCGGGACAGGTCGTCCTGGGTTAGGATGGGAAATCCGTCGCCGCGAAGCACGGCCGAGGCGCACTCGTTGTCGTCGACATGGAGTGCGAGCAGGGCGCGACCGCGGGGGCGGATGAGCAGTGGGTAACTGAAGAGCACATTGACCTCGGCCTTGAGCAGGGCGGCGAGGACGGGGGCGAGATCGGCGGCGCCTTCCTTGAGTTCGGTGACGACGACCTCCGACACACTGTGCGGGATGTCGTTTTCCTCGAAGAGCTCCTCGACGTGATCCGGATCACTGACGATGAACCGGCAGATCGAGCTCTCGGCGGAGTCCTGGATACTGAGCGCGAGGACGACGATTGCATTGTCGCCGAGCAACTTTACGACCTCGAGCAGTGCGCCGACCTTGTTGTCGAGGAAGATGGAGAAGTGCCGGACGGCCTGGCCCCCGGTCTTTTCGATGGTGAACGGATCTGGCATTGAAATCGGATGAAGCGCCTTACTTGTAGCAGTAGAGCAGGCAGAACGGAGCCTTCTCCCCCTCGACGAGCGTGACCTTCACGAAGAAGGGGCCGCTTCTTCCGGCGACGACGCCGGCTGCTGCGCGGGGGCCGTCCCGGTATTCCTGCTGGTCAATCACGGCGCCGGACTCGTCGTAGACGGTGACGGAGATCTTCGAGGCGGGCGGATTTGCGGCGGCGCAGAACCAGTATTCGTTTCCGGCGAAGAGGTTCACCTGAACGACGGAACTCGCGCCGGGCTCGAGTTCGGAGAACCAGAATCCGTCGCGGATTTTGTAGCCGTCGTTCGAAAAGGCGCCGGCAAGCTCGAGCACGCTGTTTCGGGCATCCGCTTCCGCC
>CALGTD010000147.1 GCA_937901895.1 uncultured Spartobacteria bacterium
TGAGCCACGCGCCGGATCCCGCAGTCAGCAGACTGGAACCGCCGCGGTGCGCATCGAACACGGTGAGCGTCGCGACCGTGCCGGGCGGCTCCGGAACGCCGACATAGCGACTGCCGCCGGGAATCGATGCGAAGACGGTCACGATGGCAATCGTGAGCCGGCAGGCGAGCCATGCCGCATTGTTGAAAACTCCCGCGAGCCATGCCGAGAACACTCCCGCAGCCAGCGAGAGGGAGGCGGTTGCGAGGACGAGGGAGGCGAGGGGAACGACGAGAAGATTCGTGGGAATGCCGGTGAACGAGATGAGATGGAAGTAGGCCAGCGTCAGCGGAAGGGAGCCCAGCCATGCGGAGAAGCTGACGGCGAAGAGAGAGATCACCCATTTTCCAAATTGACGTGCGGCGCGGTCCATCGGGGAGAGGAGCGCGGATGGGAGGAAGGGGTCGGGTTCGAAGAACGGCGCGAGGCGGTTCATCACCGGAACTGCGAGCAGGAGAATCGAGGCGACGACCGAAAAGGACAGTTGAAAACCGGGATTGAAGAGCTGGTTCGTATCGACGAGGAGGATTGCGAGCCCGGCGGCGCCGAGCGTGTTCAACGCCGTGGGCCAGCGATCGATCACGAGACCCGCTGCGATGATGGAAAGCATCGCCGCCGCGCGCACGCTGGCGGGCTTGAGGCCGGTGATGAGCGCGTAAAAGAAAAGACAGGGGATGAGAAGGAGAACAACGCGCCGGCGGTCGATGCCGGTCGCTCCGAAGACAAACCAGAGGAATACCGCGACGATGCCGACGTGGAGTCCGCTGACGGAGAAAAGGTGGAAGGTTCCGGTCTCACGGAAGTCGTCCTCCACGCGTTCGGGAATGTCGGCGGTGTCACCAATCGTCATGCCCAGCAGCAGGGAAAATTCCTCCGTGCCGGCGATGTCGATCGCAAGGGTGCGTTCGATCCATGACCGGGCGGCATTCGCGAAGCGGACGATGGGGTTGCCGCCGGTGGAGAGCAGAGTGGCATCTGCGGCGTGCAGGACCTGAAGTTCGGAACGGATGCCGTTGTTTGCGAGCCATGCGGCGAGATCGAGTTCGCCCGGATTGCGGGGAGGCGGCACATTGCGAATCGATGCGCGCACCGCGAAGCGGGAGCCGTAGTCGGGCGGTTCCGCCTCCCAGCGCACGAAGGCGGTGCAACGGGGACGCCACGAGTCCGTGCCGATGCGCAGTGTTTCGATGCGGGCGTTGAACACACAGCCGCCTGTCGTGAGGCGAGGGACATCGTCCACGCGGAGGGTTGCCTCGCACACGCGCCATTCGTGGTCGAGCCCCGCCGCGAGCGCGGCGGCGGGAGACTCGCGGTATTGCCACGTCTGGAAGGCCGCAAACGCGCAGGCGACGCCCGGCCAGAGCGCGATGGAAAGACGGGGGAGAAGCGCAGCGGGCAGGGCGATCGCTCCGACGAGCGCGAACAACCATCCGGGTGCATCCACGAGCCGCCCGACTGCGATGCCGGCCAGCGCGGCGGCGAGCAATGCGACGCACGGCAGTCGCTGGCGAAGCGGAGAGGCATTCACGGCTGGCCGCAGAATTTGAAGAACCACCACGTCGCTTCGTGGTTCTCGAAATAAAACCGGAGCGCGCCGTCGAGCCCGACGAGATCCTGTGTCACCGCCTTGCTGGCGCGGCGCGAGTGGATCTGGTGAATGCCCGGCAGACGGCAGTGATGGTAGGGAGCGCCGATGACTTCGAGCCTCCGGCAACCGGTGGCAGCCTCGAGAAGCAGGGATTCCAGTTCCCCGCGATCGAGCGTTTCGTAGAACACGTTCCCGCGCGTTTCCATTTCCGCATAATCGAAGCGCGCGAAGCGCTCCACTCCCCGCGGAGGAAGGTCGGTCCACTGATCGCGCAGCCGCCCGAGCCGGATGCGGGGATCCACACCCGCCGCGACGCTGCGACGGGAGAAGGTATTGATCGAGAGACGAATCGGGTGACCAATCCCTGCATCCAGCGTGATCCAGAGATGATCGATGCGCTCCGGCACGAGGGATTCCTCAACCGTGGCTCCGACGACATCTCCGACCGCCCGGACCAGCACAGCGTCCGAGGGCCAGCTCGAAACCTTCTTGCGGCGGCCCTGCATGCGCGCCGATGATTGCCGACCGCGGAGCAATTGCAAGCGCCCGCGACAAAATCGATTCAGCCGCCTTGCATTTCTGCGAAAGGCCGCTTGCCAACACCCCGGCAGATCGTTAGACGATAAGAATTTCTAATGGTTGACGATCCCCTTGACATTTCAAGCACACGCGCACCCGGAGGTCCATGCCTCAATCGGACGTCGTTCAAAATCGTTGACGCCGCGCAATCCGCGTGGATAACACGCTGACCCATTCGCGGAAGATTGCGGGCACGATGCTGAAGTATTTTTTCCTCCTTTTCACGTTGGCGGTGGTGGCGGTCGTCGCCTTCGCAGGCTTTCGCGGTCAGCACTCGAAGCTGCCGCCGATCGAGCTGTTCCCCGACATGGACCACCAGGCGAAGGTGAAGGCGCAGAAGCCGAGCGACTTTTACGCCGACGGCGCGGCGACGCGCGTTCCGGTTGAGGGCACCGTGCCGATTGGTTACGCGGCGCCGCTTTCCAAGGACATGGATGCGCAGGCCGTGGCGGAGGCCGCCGGCCCCTACAAGGCGATCCAGTTCGGCAACGGTCCGGACTATGTCAACACCGGCCGCATCGGTGACAGCTGGGGAACCGGAATGCCGTTTGAGATCACGCCGGCCATTCTCGAGCGGGGCCGTCAGCGTTACAACATTTCATGTGCGGTCTGCCACGGGGCGGCCGGTTCGGGCAACGGTGTGACCAGCAAATACGGCATCGTTGCGATCGCGAACTTCCACGACCAGCGCCTCGTCGACATGGCCGACGGTGAAATCTTCAACACGATCACCCACGGCAAGAACACGATGCTTGGCTACGGCTACAACATCCAGGTGCCCGACCGTTGGGCGATCATCGCCTACATCCGCGCCCTGCAGGCCTCGCAGCTTGCCACGGTCGCGGACGTTCCCGCAGATCAGCGCGCGGCGCTGGAGGCAGCCCAGTAATTTCCGATGAGCGAACACGTAGAAATCAAACCCGAGGTCTTCGACTACAAGCACGTCGGCGGCAAGTTTCTGGGGCTGGCGGCATGCGGCGGACTTGCGCTGATCGTCAGTGTGCTGTGGGGGATTTTCTTCAACCCGGCACAGTTCGCCTTCTCGTATCTCTTCGGATTCTACTTCTTCTTCACGATCTGCATGGGCGGACTTTTCTGGACGCTCGTGCATCACGCGGTGGATGCGGAGTGGAGCGTCGTTGTGCGCCGGCAGATGGAAAACATCGCGAGCCTGCTGCTGGTGGTCGGCCTGCTCTTTGTTCCTCTCATTTTCTTCCGCGAGGAGCTTTGGAAGTGGATGCGCCCGGCAAACGCCGAGGATCCGCTGCTCGTCGCGAAGTGGCCGTATCTGACACCGACGTTCTTCTGGATCCGGTGCGCGTTCTATTTCGGGTTCTTTGCGATCGCCTCGTGGGCGCTGCGACGGAATTCGGTGAAGCAGGACGCCGACGGCGCGGCGAAATACACCGTGATCAATCGCAAGATCACCTTCGCAAGCCTGCCGCTCTTTGCAGTGAGCCTGACCTTCGCGGCAATCGACTACCTCATGGGGCTGAACTACCACTGGTTCTCCACGATGTGGGGCGTCTACATCTTCGCGGGCACCGCGCTCAGCTCGATGTGCGTGCTCGTGCTTGTCGTCACCGCGCTGCGCAGCGCCGGCTACCTGAAGGTCGTGACGATGGAGCACTACCACACGATGGGCAAACTCATGTTCGCCTTCACGGTGTTCTGGGCCTACATCGGCTTCAGCCAATACATGCTCATCTGGTATGCGAACGTCCCCGAGGAAACGATCTGGTTCCTCCGGCGCAACACCGAGACGTGGTGGTATCTGAGCCAGTTCCTCGTCGTGGGCCATTTCTTCATCCCGTTCCTCCTTCTCCTTCCGCAGCCGACAAAGAAGAAGCCGATGTTCCTCTGCGGAATGGCGGTGTGGATCCTTCTGATGCACTTCCTCGATCTCTATGTGGTCGTGCTTCCGGAACTCCACAATACGGGCGTCCACCTTCACCCGCTTGATTTCCTGTGCCCGCTGGCGATCGGCTGCATCCTCGCGGCGGTGTTCATCAAGCGTCTCGGCGACGGCTCGCTCTTCCCGGTTCGCGACCCGCGCATCAACCACTCCGTCCACCTCAGCAACTGATGGCCGCCTCCCCGACTTCCAAGCCGTTCGTGCCGACGCTGCTCGCGTCGCTCATCGCGATCCTGATCTTCTGGGTGGCCACCCGCCTCATGACGGCGTGGATTCCCGCCGGTTCGAACGAGGAGGCCGAAAAGGCCGCCCTTCGCGAAAAGACGCTCGCCGAACTGCGGGTCGCCGATGAGGAAACGCTCCAGACCTACGGCTGGGTGAACAAGGAAAAGGGCATCGTTCGCGTGCCGATCGAGCGCGCCATGGAACTGGTGCTCGTCGATTTGAACGCCCGCAAACCCGCGCCGGCTTATCCCGTCCAGGCCGCCCCCGCGGCGCCTGCGCCCGCGGAAAACGTGGAGCTTGCCCCCGAGGGGACCGCTCCGCCAGTGACACCGGAAACCGCGCCTGCCGCGGAACCCGCGAATGAACCGCCCGCCGATGTGCCCGCAGAGCCGGCACCGGCCGCCCAGTGATTTCATGATCCAGACCTCCACCGCAACCAGGCCCGCGCCAGCGGAGATCGATCGTTCCGTGCAGGGGACGGTGCTCTTCTGCTTTGGCTCGGCGATTTTCTGGCTTCTCGCCGGGTGTCTTCTCCACGCCGTCGCCGGCGCGAAGCTCGTGATGCCCGGGTTCCTCGATGGCATCGGATTTCTCACCTACGGCCGCGTGCTTCCCGCCGCGACGAATGCGATCGCCTTCGGCTGGGCGTCGCTTTCCGCCATCGGCGTGGCCCTCTGGCTCTGCGCGCGTTTGAATGGTGCCATGCTCCGTGCGAGCGCGTTGATCGTGAGCGCGGTCGTCGCATGGAATGCGGCGGTGCTCGTTGGAGTCCTCGCGATTCTTGCAGGGAGCTCCACGGGCATTCCTGGCCTCGAGATGCCGGGCGGGGTTTCCGTCGTGCTTCTGGTCGCGTATCTGCCGATCGGTCTCTGGGCACTGTCGACCTTCCGCACGGGCGCACCAGGCTTTGTTTCCCAGTGGTATCTCGTCGCGGCGCTTCTTGCCTTCCCGTGGCTTTACACGACCGCGAATGCTCTGCTCGTCTGGCAGGGAACTCCGGGATCCGCGATGGGAGCGATCTTTGCGTGGTTCGACAGCGGCTTCTTTGGCCTCTGGCTGCTCCCGATCGCGCTGGCAGCCGCCTATTACTTTCTGCCGAGGGCTGCAGGCCGCCCGGTCTTCAGCAGGGGCCTCGCATCGTTGGGATTCTGGACGCTTGTGCTCTGTGCGGGCTGGATGGGAACCAGCCGCTTCCAGGGGGGACCGATCCCTGCATGGATGGTGAGCGCCGGCGTGGTCGCTGCGATTCTGCTCATCCTTCCCGCCATCGCGGTCAGCTCGAATCTTTATCTTACGATTGGCGATGCGTGTGAGCGGCTTTGGATGCAGACTCCGGCCCGGTTTCTCATCACCTCGGCCGTGTTCTTCCTCGGCTGGGTCTCGCTGTTGATCATCGTCACGCTCCCTCCGGTGAACAGCATCATCCAGTTTTCGCTGGTGAATCCCGGTCTGACGCAGACGGCGCTTCACGGAATCGCAAGCCTCGCATTCATCGGTGTGCTGTATGCCCTGCTCGGTGTGCGGCACCCGGAGTCGACGATCACTCCGCGCTCGAGCCTGGTTTTCTGGCTGATTGTCACGGGCGTGGGACTCATTCTTTGCGCCTCGTTCTTCGGCGGATTCTTCCAGGGCTTCGCATTGAGTGATCCGATCGTCACGTTCGCGAACTCGATCACGTATGCGGCGCCGTTCCGCTGGGTGGAACTCGCCGGACATCTCTGCCTCCTCGCCGCAGCGGCCGGCCTTGCCCGTGACTTCGCGGAGCAGCTCCTGGTTTCCTCACCCGCGCAGGCGCCGAAACCGGCCGCCGCCCAACGCCCGGAGGTTGCTGCGGTATGACTTCGATGACGAAACTGATTGCCGGACTTGTCGTGGCCGTCGGATCCTCGTGGGCGGCGATGGTTGCCTATCCCTTTGCAAAGCTGGCCACGCTCCAGCCCGAGGTCTCCGAGGAAACCGGTGGCCTTCTCCCGCCGCCGCTGCCGGGGAATGCGATCGCGGGCCAGCGTGTTTACGCGGCCAATGGCTGCGTCCATTGTCACAGCCAGCAGGTGCGTCCGGCGCCGTTCGCGACGGACATCGCACGCGATTTGGGAACCCGCCAGACGGTTGCCCGCGACTATCTGCGCTACGATCCCGCGTTCCTTGGCCTCGTCCGCACGGGTCCCGACCTGTCGAACGTCGGCGTCCGGCATCAGGAGGCCGCATGGTTCTTCCGTCACCTTTACGAGCCGGAGCAGGTGACTCCGGGTTCGATCATGCCGTCGTTCCGCTACCTCTTCGAGGAGCGCGAGATTCAAGGCCAGCGCAGTGCGCTCGCCGTGGACGTTCAGGGCCCCCATGCCCCGAAGCCCGGCTATGAGATCGTGCCCAAACAGGATGCGATCGAACTCGTTGCCTATTTGATGTCGTTGAAGCGGGACTATCCGCTCACCGAGGCGCCGCCCCCGCCGCCCGCCGAATGACCCACACGCTTTTCCGCAAGTGACCGATCCTCATACCGATCCCATCGTCGAAACGGCCGCGTCCGACACGCCGGCGACCGGAACCGCGCCTGTGCCGCAGTGGTTCTGGATTCTGTTCGTTGTCGTCGGATTCTTTGGCGCGCTTTATCTCGGCATGAACAGCGGCGGCTTCTCGTCCGACGTTTTCAATCCCGACCAGGTGTCCTGGGCCGGCGGCGGTGGCGCCGCGGCGGGTCCGGTCGATCCCAAGGTGGCCGGCAAGCGCATCTTCACGAAGAACTGCGTCGTCTGCCACCAGTCCTCCGGAGAGGGCGTGGCCGGGCAGTTCCCGCCGCTGGTTGGCAGTGAGTGGGTCGTCGGTGGCGACTGGCATGGTGACAACCATCTGGTGCGCGTCCTGCTGCACGGCCTGCAGGGACCTGTCCAGGTCAAGGGTGACACGTTCAACAACGCGATGGTTCCGTGGAAGGATGTCCTCAGCGACGAGCAAATCGCCGCCGTGCTTACTTACATTCGCAGCGAGTGGGGAAACAATGCCGCGCCGATTCCCGCCGATTACGTCGCGAAGGTCCGCGCCGAAACCGCCGACCGCGGCGAGCCCTGGACGCAGGCCGCCCTCAAGGCCATCGGCAAGGAACTCGTCTCCGAGGCGGTTGCAAACCCCGCTCCCGAAGCCGAGGGTGATGGCCCTGCCGGGGAGTCCGTGCCGCCGGAACCCGCCGATTCGCAACCGTCCGCCCCTCCGACCGAAGCCTGACCTGTCCTCATTGATGAAATCGAAGTTTTTCGTTCCTGTCCTTCTCGCGCTCCTCGGGCTGGCGATATTCGCCCCCGACGCCGTGGCCGAGTCGCGCACGAACAACATCTACTGGACCCCGGTCGTTGCCACCGAGGGCGGAGAGAAGATCGATCAGATCCTGAACGTGATCTTCATATTGACGGCAACGGTCTTCGTGCTGGTGAACGTCTTTTTCATCTACTACCTCATCCGCTACCGGCGGAAACCGGGGGTGAAGGCCCAATACGTCCATGGCAACATGGGGGCGGAGATCATTTGGACGGCGATCCCTTCGCTGATCTTTTTGACACTCGCGATCTGGGGAAATCACGTCTGGAACGAGCTGGTCAAGACCCCGGCGCCCGAGGATGCCGTCGTTGTGGAGGTCGTCGGGTATCAGTTTGCGTGGGACTTCCGCTATGCGGGTGCGGATGGTGAAGTCGACGAGACCGCTCTCGAGAAGATCAGCCAGGATAACAAATTTGGCCTCATTCTGGAGGATCCGAACCTGACTGACGACTTTGCCACCACGGAAATGGTCATTCCCGTCGGGAAGCCCGTTCACATTCTGCTTCGCTCGCGGGATGTCATCCACTCGTTCTATGTGCCTGAGTTCCGCATCTATCAGGACGCGGTGCCCGGCCGCTCGATCGACTGGATCTGGTTCGTCACGACCCGTGAAGGGGAGTTCACTCTGGCTTGCAGCCAGCTGTGTGGCGCGGGTCACTTCAACATGAAGGCGCCGATCAAGGTCGTTTCCCAGGAGGAATTCGACCAGTGGTATGCCGCCCGCGTGAAGGCGCGTGGCGAGGAGATCGCCACCTACGCGCTCGAGAAGCAGAAGACGGACGTCGCCGCCAAATAATTTTGCGTCCGCGCGGAGGCGTCCGCAGACTCGGTCCGGATGAAACACCGCATCCTGATCCTGTCGGCATCGGTGGGCTCCGGGCATGTCAAGGCGGCTGACGCGCTCGAAAAGGCGTTTCGTGCCCGCGAAGATGTGGGCGAGGTCATCTCCGACGATTCGCTCGATCATACGAACGTCCTCCACAGACAGTTCTATTCCGCGCTCTACAAGCGGCTCTCCGAACTCACCCCCGAGTTTCTCGGTTGGTGGTATGAGACAAGCGACGATCCGTGGGTCACCGACCGCGTGCGATTGATGATCGATCTCCCGCAGGCGCTGCCCTTGGTGAACATGATCCGGGACATCAATCCCGATCACGTCGTGTGCACGCATTTCATGCCAGCCGGCGTGATTGCGCACCTTCTGCGAAAAAAGCAGATCAACACAAAGCTCAGCATCGTCGTGACGGACTACCATTTTCACGCGATGTGGCTGACCCGGGCGTTCCATCATTACTTCGTGTCGCAGGAGGAGGACCTCATCCACATGGAGGCGCTCGGGCTGCCGGAGGATCGGATCACCGTGAGCGGAATTCCCGTCGATCCACGTTTCGAGGAGCCGGTCGATGCGGCGCTTGTGTGCGGGAAATTTGCACTCGATCCGAAAAAGACGATTCTCCTCGTCGCCGGCGGCACGCTGGGGCTTTCGCCCGCGGAGGCGGTGGTGAAGCGTCTTCGCACGCTGGATTTGCCATTTCAGGCCGTCGTCCTGTGCGGAAGAAACGACGAGCTCCGCGAAAAGATCACCGCGCTCGTGGGGCGGGAACGGGAACGATTTCTCGTGCTCGGATACACCGACGAGATGCGCGAACTCATGGGCGTCGCGACACTCATCCTTACGAAGCCGGGCGGATTGACGACCGCCGAGGCGCTTGCCAGCGGACTGCCGATGGTCATTCTCGATCCGATCGGCGGTCAGGAGGAGCGCAACTGCGACATGCTTCTCGAGAACGGAGTGGCGGTGAAATGTGCGGAGGTCACCGTGCTCCGACACAAGCTGGAGATGCTGTTTGGCGAACCGGGCCGGATCGAGCGGATGCAGGAGGCCGCCCGGCGGCTTGCGCGGCCCGATGCGGCGCGCGTGATCGTAAACACGGTTCTCGACGAGCTTCAGCCCGAGCCCCGTCGCATTTCCCGCAGGGACGAGAAGCGCTTTCGCGAGGCGATTGAAGATTAATGCGATCCCGCGCGCAGCGTGGTCTCGATTGCGAGTGTGATCGCAGTGACCATGGCGTCGATCTCAAGGACGGTGGATGCGGGGACGTGGATGAAGCCGGCCGGGATTTCCGGCCTGTGCCGGAGGTCGTGCATCAACCCGTAGAAGACGTGGTTGCAGACAAACGTTCCGGCCGATTCGGAAATCCTTGCAGGAAATCCCTGGTCCCGAAGCGCGGCAATGATTTCCGTTGCCGGCAGGGTGGTGGGATACGTTGGCGGGCCGCCTTCGATCACCGGCTGTAGGCTGGGCTGCGCGCCGGCGTTGTCGGGGATCCGCGCGTCGTCGAGATTGATCGCAACCTGCTCCGGCGTGATCGCATCCCGATCCGCTGCGACGCCGAGACACACGACCGCGGCAGGCGCGACTTCCGCGAGCAGCCGGCGCAACTCGCGGAGCGAATCGCCAAACACGCACGGGAGCACCGCACCGCGGACCACATGCCCGGAGAGGACGCGACCATTGAGCGCGACGGCGGTTTCCCCGGAGGGGTTCCGGCTGTCTCCGCCGAAGGGTTCGAAACCGGTGACGAGAATGGAGCGCATGGCGGGAAACGGGAATGTGATGATTTCGGATGGGAGCGGGCTTGACTGCCCGAAGCCTCGCGGCAGGCTCGTGCCTCATGCAATACAAGATCGCCGCCGCGAAGATGATCGCGGATCTCGAGGTGCAGGTAAACGAGTTGCTCGAGCGGGGATTCGAACTGCATGGCAGCCCGTTCGTATCGGCCCGCGGTTTTTTCTGTCAGGCGCTCATCGAGCGGACGCCGCCGATGCGTCCTCCCGCGCGGGTGCTGGAGGATGTGGAGTAGGGCTGGCGTTTCCCGGGTGGCGGAGTGCGCGACGGCGGCCATTCATGGCCGGCGGCGGCATGGAATCGCGACGAACGGGACTCCCCACACCGCGATTCGGACGGTGTTTCTCATTAAGGACACAGTCGATGGCGGACGGCTAGTAAAGGGTTCTCCCGGAGGACCGGCGGTCGGGAATCGGTGCGGAACCGGCTGCGGAGACGGGATTCGTCGAAGATGCGCGGAAGGAGCAGAATAAATCGTTGCGCGTGCGCAAGAATCGGTGCAGAAACATTAGCTTCTCTAATGTCATGAGTGTCACCGTAGCAGCCCCTTCCACCGCACACGAAGTCGAGGAGCACTCGCACCACAAGCCGCATTGGTTCTTTCACTACTTCTGGACCTACGACCACAAGATGATCGGTCTCCAGTATCTCTGGACGGCCCTGTTTTTCCTGTTCATCGGTGGTGGACTTGCGCTGGGAGTGCGTTATCAGCTCGGCTTCCCGGGGGCCAAGGTGCCGCTCATCGGCCAGTTCCTGCCGGAGACGCTGGCAATCGACGGCGTGATCGCTCCCGGCGGCTACAACATGCTGGTCACGATGCATGCGACGGTGATGGTGTTTTTCGTCGTCATGCCGCTGCTCATCGGCGCGTTTGGAAACTACCTGATTCCTCTGAAGATCGGTGCCGGTGATATGGCGTTCCCGCTGCTGAACGAGCTCAGCTACTGGCTTTACGCACTCTCAGGCGTCATTGTGATCGCCGCGTTTTTCGTGCCTGGCGGTGGTCCTGCCTCTGGCTGGACGGCGTATGCGCCGCTGAGCACCGTTGCCTCCTACACGGGTGCGGGCGCCGGCCAGAGCCTTTGGGCGGTGGCCATTTTCGTGAACGGTCTGTCCTCCATTGCCGGTGCGACGAACTACATCACGACGATCGTGAACATGCGGGCTCCGGGAATGAAAATGTTCCGCCTGCCTCTTTCGGTGTGGGCGCTGTTCGTGACGGCGATCCTGCTCATCATCGCAGTGCCGGTTCTTTCCGCCGCGGGCGCGATGCTTTTCTTCGACCTGAACTTCGGCACGAATTTCTTCGTCCCGATCCGTGACGGAATCGTCACCGGTGGCCAGCCGCTCCTCTGGCAGCACCTCTTCTGGTTCTTTGGCCACCCGGAGGTCTACATCATGATCCTTCCCGCGATGGGCCTCGTATCGGAAGTCATGCCCGTGTTCGCCCGCAAGCCCATCTTTGGTTACAAGGCGATGGTGATCGCGATGGTGGCGATCGGCGTGCTCGGATTCCTTGTCTGGGGTCACCACATGTTCGTCAGCGGCATGAACGTGACGCTCAGTGCGGTGTTCTCGTTCTCGACGATGTTCATTGCCGTGCCTTCGGCGATCAAGACATTCAACTGGCTCGGCACGGTCTGGAAGGGCTCGATCGAATTCACGACGCCGATGTGTTTCGCGCTCGCGTTTGTGTCGATGTTCGTCATCGGCGGTCTCAGCGGCATTTTCATGGCGTCCACGCCGGTCGATCTGTTCATCCACCACACCTATTTCATCGTCGCGCACATTCACTACGTGCTCTTTGGCGGCAGCATTTTTGCGATTTTCGCCGCCATCTACTTCTGGTTCCCGAAGATGTTCGGCCGGATGTTCAACGAGCCGCTCGGGAAGGTGCATTTCTTCCTGACGTTCATCTTTTTCAACATGACGTTCTTCCCGATGCACAACCTCGGGTTGGGCGGAATGATGCGACGGATCGCGGATCCCACGATCTACACGCACCTCCAGCAGCTGCAGCCGATGAACCAGATCTCGACGATTGGTTCGATCGGTCTCGGCCTCACGTTGATTCCGTTCTTCTGGAACATTTTCTGGAGTCTGAGAAACGGGCCCAAGGCTCCGAACAACCCCTGGCGCGCGACGACGCTCGAGTGGACGGTTTCGTCGCCTCCCGGACACGGGAACTTCCCGAAGACGCCGGTGGTCCACAACGGTCCCTACGAATACAGCGTGCCCGGAATGGAAAAGGACTACCTGATGCAGACCGAGGTCGCTCCCGAAGGGGCGCAGCTCGAGGCGCATTAATCCACGATGAAGTTCACGTTCGGCCGCCGGCTCGTTCACGCATTCGCTGCTCTGACGACATTCTGCACGCTTCTCCTTCTGGTGAGCGGCGGACTCGTCACCTCGCACGGTGCGGGGCTGGCGGTGCCCGACTGGCCGAACAGTTTCGGCTACAACATGTTTGCGCTGCCATTCTCGCGTTGGTTGGGGACGCAGGCGGGAGGCGTGTTCTGGGAGCATTCCCACCGTCTCATTGCGAGCGGTATCGGGTTTCTGACGCTGGTGCTTGTGGCGTTGATTTTCAAGGTCGAGAACCGGCGCTGGATGAAGATTTTGGCCATCTGTGCGCTGGTTGGTGTGTGCATCCAGGGGCTTCTTGGCGGGCTTCGTGTCACCATGCTCAAGGACGAGCTTGGCATCTTCCACGGAATGCTTGCGCAGTCGTTCTTCGTGCTGCTGGGGGTGATCACGATTTCCACCAGCCGCACGTTCCTTGAGCGGCGCTGGGCTCCTGCGATGGACACGGGCCGCGCGCGCGGGATCGCTCTCGCGCTGGTGGTTGCGACCTTCGTCCAGCTTGGCATTGCCGCAACCATGCGGCACGAGCATGCGGGGCTCTCGATTCCGGACTTCCCGCTCGCCTACGGGAGGATTCTTCCTGACACGAGCGAAACCGCCGTGGCGGCGATCAACGCGCAGCGCTATGCGGACGGCAAGGTCCCGACCACCGCAGGCCAGATCTGGCTGCAGATGGCCCATCGAATTCTGGCGGTGGGGATCGCCGTGCTGACGTTTGTCCTTTTGAAACGCTGCAGCAATCTTCCCCCGGCGGTTCGCCGCACCGCGTGGCTGCTGACTGGAATGGTCCTGGTCCAGATCGCCCTTGGGGCGTGGACAGTGTGGTCCGACAAGGCCGCCGACATCGCCACCGCCCACATGGCACTGGGCGCATTGTTTTTCTTCGTTTCCGCCCTGCTGACCTACCGGCTTTGCGCGATGCGCGCGCAGTGGGTGGGTGCCACACCGGCGGTTCCCTCCGGAGCCCGTCTCGCCTCCGCATGAAATCCGCCGCCGCCTCCATCCGCACCGACTCCCGCATTGGCGACATCTTCGAACTCGTCAAGGCCCGCCTTTCCCTGCTTGTTCTCACCACGACGCTTGTCGGCTTTCTGCTGGGGCAGGGGAGCAATCCGATTTCCTGGTTCATCCTCTCCGCGACGCTCGTGGGCACGGCATTGAGCGCGTGCGGCGCGGCGGCGCTCAACCAGTGGTGGGAACGCGAATACGATTCGATGATGAAGCGGACACGCGAGCGTCCTCTTCCGGCCGGCCGGATGCACGCGGCGGACGCGATGATGTTCGGCGTGTTCTTCTCGGCGTTCGGTGTCGCCTGCCTCCTCCTGTTCGTGAACATCCTGAGCGGCGTGCTTGCGGCGCTCACCATCGCGATCTACGTGCTCATCTACACGCCGATGAAGCGCGTGAGCACGTTGAATACGCTCGTCGGTGCGATTCCCGGGGCGCTTCCGCCGCTCATTGGCTGGGTGGCTGCGACGAACACGTTGAGCCTTCCGGGATGGGTGCTCTTCACCATCCTTTGGTTCTGGCAGATGCCCCATTTCCTCGCGATCGGCTGGATGTATCGTGACGAGTATGCCAGTGCGGGATTCGTCGTTCTCACCGGACGGGATCCCGATGGCGGCATGACCGCGCGCCAGGCCTCGCTCTATACGCTCTGTCTGTTGGTCGTGAGCCTGGCTCCGGCGATCATTTACCTGAACTCGCCGGTTTATTTCTTCGGAGCGCTCGCGCTGGGAATCGGCTTCCTCGCCCTGGCGCTGAATTTCGCATGGCATCGTTCGCGTCCGGCTGCGCGGCTCCTTTTCTTCGGATCGATCCTCTACCTGCCGCTCCTGCTGGCGCTGCTCGTCGTGACCCGCAATGGATGATGGATCCGCGCTCCAGGAATCGCAAACTGCTCGTCGCGCTGTGGATCTTCGCCATCCTGCTATTTGCGCTCGTTTTGCTTTGGAAAATCTTCCTTGCCGGTCCGCCGACTCCCTGAACCTCTTTCTCTAATCCAACCGTCCCATGAGTTCCGCCGCCATCACGTCCCACGAAACCGAGCACCACGGAGCGCCGCCCTCGACCTGCCGCTTCGGGATGATCATCTTCCTGCTCTCGGAGGCGATGCTCTTTGCCGGCCTCATCGCGGCATACATCGTCGTCCGCGGTGCGCATCAGGGGGAATGGCCGCCAACGGGCGCGCCCGATATCGGCGTTCAGTGGCCCCTGACGGGGCTTAACATCGTCATGATCGTGAACTCGATTCTGTTGATCAGCTCGAGTGTCACGTTTCATTTTGCGGAAGCGGCCGTGAAGAAGGGCAGGAGCGGCCTGCTGTGGCTCTTTGTGACGATCGCCCTCGGCGCGGTCTTCCTCACGGTGCAGGGGTGGGAGTGGATGCACCTCCGGCACGAGGGGATGTGGTTCCCGGTGTTTTCGAGCGCCGAGCATCAATACGACATCTTCGGCATCTACGGATCCACCTTCTTTGCGATCACCGGCTTCCATGGAATGCACGTCCTGGTCGGGCTCATGCTCATCCTGTGGTGTGCGTTGAAGCAGATGTTTACGAACTGCTTCACTCCGCAGCGGCATGCCGCACTCGAAAACGTGGGCCTCTACTGGCACTTCGTCGACGTCGTCTGGATCGTCGTTTACACGGCGCTTTACGTGGTCTGAGCGGATGGATTCCCCGCAGCGGATTCCCCGTTTCGGCTGGGTGGTCGCGTTTCTTGCGGCCACCACTGTGATCGGCGTGACATGGATGAAGCTGAAGGATACGAAACCGCGGCACGAGAACGTGCTTCCGGTGCTCGGAACGGTTCCCGATTTTTCCTTCCAATCCCAGGCGGGCAAGCCGGTCACGAAGGATGATCTGCTTGGAAAAATCTGGGTCGCGGATTTCATCTTCACCCGCTGCCCGGGCCCGTGCCCGGCGATGACCGCCCGAATGGCGGAACTGCAGGCTGCGGTCGCGAAGGCGGGTGGAAACGTGCACCTCGTCAGCGTGACGGTGGATCCGGAGTTCGACACCCCGCCGGTGCTCGAAACCTACGCGGGGCGCTACAATGCCGACCCGAAGTGGTGGACCTTTCTCACCGGCGACTCCGGAAAAATCACGGAATTCGTGCAGAAAGGCATGATGCTCCCGCTGGCGAAAAACGGCGAGAATCTGCCGATTCACTCGCAGAAGTTTGTGGTCGTCGATGCCGAGGGACACATTCGCAGCTACCACGATCTGGACGATCCGGAGCTCGTGCCAAAAGTTCTGTTGGACATCGGAAATCTCATGCGGGAGGCTCAAACAAAGTCATGACGCAGCGTCTTCGAGCATTTCTTTTTGCCCTCGCGATTGCGGTTCTCGCGCCGCTTTCCGGCGCCGAGGCCTGCGTGGGGTGCCGTCAGGTCGGGGATGGGGTGGCCAAGGTCGAGCCGCAGACGATCCAGGCCGGGTTCGCGTTGTCCTGGAGCGTGCTTTTCATGCTGGCGACCGTGATCGGAGTTCTGACGTTCCTTGGGTTCTTCATTGCGCGCACGGTTGCGAGGCTCGATCGCACGCATTCCGGCCAGCCGTGAGCGTCGCGGATCTTCCGAAGCTCAATGCCTCGCTCAACGCGCTGGCGACCGTCTTCATCGCCTTGGGCTGGTGGTTCATTACCCACGAACGCAAGCGGGCCCACATCGCGTGCATGATTTCGGCGCTCGTGGCGTCCACCGTGTTCCTTGGGACGTATGTTCTGCACAAGATCCTCGTCCACGGCGTCCATACGAAATTCGGCGGCGATGGCGTGTGGGTTCCGATCTATTACATCCTGCTCATTTCCCATCTCGTTCTCGCGATGGTGATCGTGCCGATGGTTATCATGACGGTGATACCCGCCCTGCGCGCCCGGTTTGACCGCCACCGGCGGATCGGGCGCTGGACAATGCCCGTCTGGCTCTACGTGTCGGTCACGGGCGTGCTCGTCTATTTCATGCTCTACGAGTGGTTTCCCCACACCCGCGGCTGATGGCATCCGGACTGGAAAATCCCGGCACGCTAGATGCGTTTGCCCACGACACCCGCACCGACCGCGTCGTTCTAGCGATGTTCGAGACGCGTGAGTGGACGGGCAGGGAGCTGCAGGGGTTTCAACTGCAGGAAAAATTGAACGCCTATGTGTCGTTCATCCTCGACGGCGAGATGGCTGAGCAGTTTCCGCAGCTCGTCGGCAAGCGCGTGTGCATCCAGCTTCGCACCGTGCATGAGCCGGATGCGCGCACCTTCGCGTTCCTCGCCCAGGTGCGGGAGCAGCTTGCTTTTCAGGAGATCGATTTCGAGACGGTGCTCATTGGGGAGGGGGAGGTTCCTCCCCCGGGCGGTGGCTGCGGGTGCGGAAATCCCGGCGGCTGCTGCTCGGATTGATTGTTCACCGCGCCGACCGGCGTGATAGAAGGCGGGATGCGTTTCCTTCCCGTGTTCGCTGTTCTTGCTGCAGCCGTCAGCTTCGAAGCGCCGGCGGCCCATCCGTTTTCCGCCGGATCCACCGCCGATCGCGAGGCGCGCGAACTCCTCGCGAAAATGACGCTCCGGGAAAAGATCGGCCAGATCGCGCAGGTTGACAGCGCGGCGCTGAAATCTCCGCGCGACGTGACGAAATACCAGCTCGGTTCCGTGCTCAGCGGGGGCAACTCCAATCCGCCCGACGGCAATTCCGCGATCGCGTGGGCGGAGTTCATTGCGACCTTCAAGCGCGCGGCGATGGAGACGCGCCTGCGCATCCCGCTGCTTTACGGAATCGATGCCGTGCACGGGCACAACAACGTCCTGGGAGCCGTGATCTTCCCTCACAACATCGGCCTGGGGGCTACGCGGGATCCGCGCCTTGTGGAAAAGGCGGCGCGGGTGACCGCGGCCGAGATGCTCGCCACGGGGGCGAACTGGGATTTTGCTCCGTGCATCGCGGTTGTCCGTGACGAGCGCTGGGGACGCACCTACGAAAGCTTTGGCGAGTCGCCGGAACTCGTTGCCGGAATGGGTGCCTCCGCCGTGCGCGGATTGCAGGGGGTCAGACTCGGGCCGAAATCCGTGCTCGCCTGCGCAAAGCATTTCGTCGGAGATGGCGGCACCTTTGGTGGAAAGGACCAGGGGGACACGCGGGTCGGCGAAGCCGAACTTCGGGCGGTTCACCTGCGTCCCTACATCGATTCCATCGAAGCCGGCGTGGGCTCGATCATGGTTTCCTTCAATAGTTGGAATGGCGAGAAATTGCACGGCCACCGCTGGTTGTTGACCGAGGTGCTCAAGGGCGAACTGGGATTCGAGGGATTCCTCGTTTCCGATTGGGCCGCGATCGACCAGCTCCCCGGCGATTATCGCAGCGACATCGAGCGCTCGATCAACGCCGGGCTCGACATGGTCATGATTCCCGCCGGACCCGGGGCGAACAACAACTACGTCGAGTTCATCGATCTCCTTTCCGGGCTGGTTGCGCGAGGGCGGGTGTCGATGGAGCGCATCGACGATGCGGTGCTGCGCATTTTGCGTGTGAAGATCGCGATGGGGCTGGGGGACCGTCCGGTGATGCCGACGCCCGCCGAGCTGGCGGCGGTCGGTTCGGCAAAGCATCGGGCCATCGCGCGCGAATGTGTCCGAAAATCCCTGGTGCTGCTGAAAAACGAAAACGCCGTGCTCCCTTTGAAAAAGCGCGGACTGAAGCTCGTTGTCGCGGGTCGTCTGGCAAACGATCTCGGAAGCCAGTGCGGCGGCTGGACCATTGACTGGCAGGGGGCGCGTGGTGCGGTGACCCGGGGAACGACGATCCTTGATGGCATCCGCCAGGTCGCGGGCGAGGGGACAACCATTTTTTATTCGCCATTCGCGAAGGCATTGCCGGAGGCGGACGTCGCGGTGGTGGTGGTGGGCGAGACTCCCTACGCGGAATTTTTCGGAGATCGGAAGGACCTGCAGCTCGACCGGCAGGATCGCATCGTGATCGAGCGCTGCCGCAAGGCGGGCCTCCCGGTGGTGCTCGTGGTGGTTTCCGGGCGTCCGTTGATTCTCGACTCCGCTCTTGAAGACTGCGCGGCTGTGGTGGCCGCATGGCTGCCCGGGACCGAGGGTGGAGGAGTGGCGGACGTCCTGTTTGGCGATGCTCCCGCGACCGGTCGCCTTCCCGTGACATGGCCCCGCACGATGGCTCAGATCCCGATCAATGACGGTGATGTCCATTACGAACCGGCCTTCCCGTTCGGCTTCGGATTGAGTTACCGCTGATTTTGTAAAAAATCTCTGAAAAGACTGCTTGACCGCGCGGCATGGCGCGTCCAAGCTGCACGTTCTTTTTCGCCGCAACGGCGCACCCTTTTTATATTCACATGGCCAAAGAAGTCGTCGCAACCATCAAGCTCCAGATTCCCGCCGGACAGGCGAATCCGGCCCCGCCCGTCGGCCCCGCCCTCGGTCAGCAGGGCGTGAACATCATGGGGTTCTGCAAGGAGTTCAACGCCGCCACCCAGAAGCAGGCAGGCGACATCCTTCCCGTCGTCATCACCGTCTACAAGGACAAGAGCTTCTCGTTCATCACGAAGAACCCGCCCGCGGGCATTCTTCTCAAGAAGGCCGCGAATATCGCCGCCGGTTCCAAGGAGCCGAACAAGACGAAGGTCGCCAAGCTCACCAAGCAGCAGGTGATGGACATCGTGAAGATCAAGATCAAGGACATGAATGCCGGCAGCGAAGAGGCTGCCTACCGCACACTCTGCGGCACCGCCCGCCAGATGGGCATCGAGATCACCGAGTAATTTCAAACCCACAACCGCAGGAGGAACCCGCATCCGCGGGATCCGTTTGAACTGCTTCAAAACATGGCACAGAAAAAACGCAGCAAGCGCTATCGCGCGGCCGCCGCTCTGGTGGACGCGAAAAAGAAGTATCCGTTCACGGACGCGGTGAAGCTCCTTAAGACGCTCCCGCCGACGAAATTCGACCAGACGGTCACACTCTCCTTCAAGCTCGGCGTCGATCCGCGCCAGAGCGATCAAATGGTGCGTGGCACCTGCCCGCTTCCCCATGGCTCCGGCAAGAGCGTTCGCGTGCTGGTTTTCGCGACCGGCGCAGCGGCCGAGGCGGCAAAGGACGCCGGCGCGGAGTATGTCGGATTCGAAGACCTCATCAAAAAAGTTCAGGGTGGTTTTCAGGACTTTGATGTCGCCGTGGCGACGCCGGCCGCGATGTCGGAAGTCCGCAAGCTCGGCAAGGTTCTTGGTCCGCGCGGCCTGATGCCGAACCCCAAGACCGGCACCGTCACCGACGACACCGCGACCGCGGTGAAGGAAGTGAAGGCTGGTCGTGTCGAGTTCAAGCTCGACAAGAACGCGAACATCGCCGTTCCCGTTGGCAAATTCTCCTTCGGCGAGGATGCGCTCCTCGAAAACGGCACCGCGGTGATCGACGCCGTCGTCAAGGCTCGCCCCGCGACCGCGAAGGGCGCCTTTGTCGAAGCCATTACGCTCAGCGCCACGATGTCTCCGGGCCTCGGAATCGATCCGTCGCCCTTCCTGAAGAACTGACGCCTCGTCCAACCATCCAATCTCAACGCTCTACATTGATATGAGGCCCGAAAAAGCAACCATCGTCGAGGACCTGCGCGAGAAGTTCAAGGCGTCGCCCTTCCTCATCGTTGCCGACTACACCGGGATGACCGTCCCGCATTTTGCCGAACTCCGTTCCCGCCTTGCCGGCAGCGGTGCCCGTCTGCACGTCGTCAAGAATACCTTCGTCAAGATTGCCGCCAAGGATCTTGGGATGCCGGATCTGGCCGACGCGCTTGCCGGACAGAACGCCGTGGTGACCGGTGATTCGGACATCTGCGCGGCGGCGAAAGTGCTCAAGACGTTTGCGAAGGAATTCGACAAGCCTGTCGTCAAGGCAGGCGTTCTCGACAACGCTCCGCTTACCCCGGAGCAGATCCGCGCACTCGCCGACCTGCCGTCGAAGGAGACGCTCCAGGCACAGCTCCTCGGTCTGCTTCTGCAGCCCGCGACCCAGCTCGTCCGCACGCTCAACGAGCCCGGCGCCAGCCTGGCCCGCGTGCTTCAGGCAAAGGCGGATGCCGCCAACGCCGCGTAACTCACCGCATAGAAATTCAAGACCCTTTCGCAGCACGAAGAAGCCACGGGCTGCGAGACCCAAAAACACACCAAACAAAACTGGTTCCTCGTCGGATTCGCGGCTGCGAATTCTTAAATGTCCCCGAGGCTTCGGGACGCGACGATACCGAAAAGACATACTATGGCAGACACAACTGAACTCGTTGAAAAGCTGAGCGGCCTGACCGTTCTGGAAATCGCCGACCTCGTGAAGCAGCTCGAAGAGAAGTGGGGCGTGAGCGCCGCTGCTCCGGTTGCCATCGCGGCAGCAGGCCCGGCCGCTGGTGGCGGTGAAGC
>CALGTD010000148.1 GCA_937901895.1 uncultured Spartobacteria bacterium
ATGCATCCATTGCGATGCAGGAGCGAACTGAAAAAGTGCTTTTGGAAAAGTTTCCGGGCGTGGCCTACACGTTTTCACGCATCGGAACGGCGGAGGTCGCCACCGATCCGATGGGTGTCAACGTCGCCGACACCTATATCTTTTATAAGCCTCTCGAAGAGTGGCCGAAGATCGACGGGAAAACGGTCACAAAGGACGATCTTGCCAACCGTATGAGCGCAGAACTCGGCATGCAGGTTCCCGGTCAGGCTTACCTTTTCTCCCAGCCCATCGAGATGCGATTCAATGAAATCCTCGAAGGCACACGCGCCGACATTGCCGTGAAAGTCTTCGGCGATGACTATGCCGAGATCGAGAAGATTGCCGGCGAAGTCCGCGAAATTCTGGAAAAGATTCCCGGCGCGGCGGATGTCGAATTCGACGCGCTCGGCAAGGCCCCGCTGTTGGAGGTGACACCGAACCGCGAAGCGATGGCGAAATACAATGTTCATGCGGATGAAATCAACCAAGCCGTCGAGAACGCGATGGCTGGTGGCGAACCGGGCGTCATCATCGACGGCAACCGTCGCTATCCGATCATCGTGCGGATGCCTGAAACGCTCCGGGCAAAGGTCGAGGAGATGAAAAAGCTTCCGCTGCGCACATCCGAGGGCGGGCTTGTGACGCTCGGACAGGTGGCGGATTTCAAGGTGGACGAGAAGGTCAACAGCATCGCCCGCGAAATGGGCCAGCGCCGTGCGGCAATCATGGTGAACCTTCGCGGTCGCGACGTGGAAAGCTTCGTTCTCGAAGCACAGAAGAAAGTCGCGGAGATGGTGAAGCTTCCAGCCGGTTACACCGTCGAGTTTGGCGGGCAGTTCAAGAACCTTCAGGAAGCGCGGGCGCGTCTGACGATCATCGTCCCGGTGGCATTGCTCATCATCTTCCTGCTGATCTTCATGGCCTTCGGCAGCCTCCGTCAGGCCCTCCTCATCTATACTGGCATCCCGCTCGCCGTGACGGGAGGAATTTTCGCGCTCTGGCTGCGCGGGATGCCATTCAGCATCAGCGCCGGTGTCGGGTTCATTGCCCTGTCAGGTGTCGCCGTGCTTAACGGCCTGATGATGGTGAGCTATTACAACCAACTTCGAGAGGCGGGAAAGTCCCTGCTCGACTCGGTAATCGAAGGTTCGCTCACCCGACTGCGGCCCGTGATGATGACCGCGATGGTGGCGAGCCTGGGATTCCTCCCGATGGCACTTGGCCACGGAGCGGGCGCGGAAGTGCAGCGGCCACTTGCCACTGTTGTTATCGGCGGAATCATCAGCTCCACGTTTCTCACGCTCGTCTTGCTCCCGATTCTCTACCAGTTCTTCGAGACCCACTTCGGAGGCCGCAAATCCAAGGAATCCTAAATCATGAAAAAACTTATTTGCCTGCTCGCCTTCACGGTTGTTCCCGCATTCGCAGAGGAACCGGCGCTCACGCCCGACCAACTTGTGAACATCGCCATTTCCGACAACCCGGAACTGCAATTCTACGAAAAACAGGTCGCCGCATTGCCCAAGCCAGTGCAGTCGGCAGCCCCGGAAATCGCGCAGCCTCTCGATTTTCCGTCACGCCAGGCATTCCGCCGCTCCGTGTTGAATCTCGATACGGACCTTGCGCGTCTCTATCTCGCGGAATTCCGCTTCGTCCTCGCGAGCGAAGTGCGGCTCAAGGCGATGGAATACCAAGCAGCGACCGAATTAGCGGCGACGGCAAAAGATCTCGCCAGCCGCATTACCGCGCTCGTCAAGATGCTGGAAGAAAGGCCCGCCGCAGGCGTGGAATCGCTCATCGAGCGCCGCATCCTTGAGGGGGCGGCGCTTCCCTTCCTTCGTAAGGCTGCGGAATCGTCCATACGTGCAAAGTTGCTTCGCACGAAATTGAACGGTCTGATTGGAAAAAAGCCTGACGCGCCATTGGTCGTGACAGGCAGCAGCGTTTTGCCACCGCAAAACACCGCACAAAATTCAGCGGCACCGCTTCTTTTGGAAATTCGGAAAGCGGAAATCGCCCGAGGGTTCGCCGGGCTCGACGCCGCCAGCGAAGTCGAATCCTTCGCTGTCGGAGGATGGTTCACCCGCGAGGGACTTGGCGCATCGGAAGCGTTCGAGGGAGTCACCCGGCCCGGTCCGACTTCCGGGGCCACCATGAAGCAAACCAGCGAGCGCCTGATTGACGACGCCCGCCGAAAGATGGCCCGAGAAACAGCCCAACGGCAGGCCGCTGTCGAAGCGGCCCGTGAGGTGGTGAATGCGATCCCGCCCAAACTCATCGAAAATCTGCAATCGGCATCCGACCTTGCGGAACGCCAATACCGTGTAGGCGCGCTCGGCGTCAATCTGCTCATCGAGATTCATCGCGAATACCTCGACGCCTTGGAAGCCCGCAATGAAGCGGTCATCCAAGCATGGCGCAATGCGCTCGATCTTGAGTTTCTTTCACTGTCCGCAACAGGCCAGCCCGAGGGAAAAATCATCGTGAACCCGAAGCCATGAACCCGGCGTCAACCACATTTGGCTATTCAGATGAAGGAAAGGAGTGAACGACATGCACGCTTTTTTTCCACACCCAAAGGATCATCTGATTATTCTGCGCATCGCAGGGAAGATTGATCCGGTGGATAGGGAATCCATTCGTGAATTACTTGACAGCAGGATTCGAGAGCATCGGAAAATCCAAGTATTGATTGAAATTTACGATCCCGAGGAAGCCGATCAAGGCGACACGTTAAAAATGGAGATCATCAACAAAGGACTGCACCGTGGTGTTGAACGATTAGCCATCGTCACGGACAAATCGGATGACCAATTTAGCAAGGATCTCGCGTCCGCATTCCCTCTGGCAGAAATAGACTACTTCACGTCGGCTGCACGCGAGAAGGCCCTTTCGTGGGTTCAAACGGGGAATTCCCCGAATTTCCATCACCGCCATGAGCACTAAACACGATCACGAGCATACGCCGGGTGATAAGCATCACGACGAATCTTCGGCAAAAGCTATCGACATTCCTGGCGACGCCGCACAAGAGAGATTCACAGTCGATGGAATGGATTGTTCCGAAGAGGTATCCGCCATCGAACGCGCCGTTAAACCGCTCACAGGCGTGTTCGGCGTCCGCGCCGAGATCGTCGCATCAAAAGTCATCATCTTTCACGATGGCAAGCTCAGCCGGGCCACCCTCGCCAAAGCCATCAATAAAAGCGGTGTAACCGTCCGTGAGGTCGAAGGTGAGAGCAAGCGCGGCTCCCTGCGGACCAGTCTCGTTGCCATTTCCGGCGCGGCGACCGGGCTAGGTCTCATCCTCCAATGGCTGGGGTTCAAAACCGGCTGGCAAGCCGACGCCGCCTTCCTTGTCGCGATTGTGTCGGGCGGTGCGCTGATTTTTCCGAAAGCGCTCCGCTCTCTTCGCACGCTCTCGCTCGACATGAACGTCCTCATGACGGTGGCAGTCTCCGGTGCGGTCGCCATCGGCGAAACAGCGGAAGGAGCAGCCGTTGTCTTCCTTTTCGCTCTCTCCGAGTTGCTGGAATCATGGAGCGTGGGCCGGGCGCGACGCGCCATCCAAGCTCTCATGCAGCTTGCGCCCGACATTGCCCTCGTCAAGCGCGACGGCGTTGTTCAGGAAGTTCCGGCCAACGAAGTAAAGCTCGGAGAAACCATCGTCATCAAATCCGGGCAGAGAGTGCCGCTGGACGGAGCCGTTCTTTCGGGAATGTCCGCCATCAATCAAGCCCCGATCACCGGCGAATCCATGCCGGTCGAAAAGTCGCAAGGTGACACGGTTTTCGCGGGAACCATCAACGGCGAAGGTTCTCTGGAAGTCCAGACGACCAAGGCGGCGGGTGATACCACGCTGGCCCGCATCATCAAGATGGTCGAGGAAGCCCAGCAGCAAAAGGCTCCCACACAACGGTTCGTCGATGTTTTCGCGAAATACTACACGCCAGCCGTCATGGTGCTCGCGTTGCTAGTCGGCATCGTTCCGCCGCTTCTCTTTGGCGAGGTCTGGATGGATTGGATTTATCGCGCGCTTGTCCTCCTCGTCATCGCCTGTCCGTGTGCCCTCGTCATCGCAACTCCGGTCAGCATCGTTTCGGGACTCACAGCAATGGCAAAGCGCGGTGTCCTCATCAAAGGCGGCGCTTACTTGGAAGCGCTCGGCAGCTTGCGCGCCCTTGCCGTGGACAAAACAGGCACGATCACCGAAGGCAAGCCTCGCGTGCTCGAAGTTCTTTCGTGCAACAGCACATCCACAGCGGAAATCGCCCGTATCGCCGCTGCCATCGACACGCACTCCACCCATCCGCTCGCTCAGGCTGTTGTTCGTTACGCCGAGGAAAACGGGATCGTCTTCGAGGCCGCCACGGACTATCAGGCCAAGACTGGCCGGGGCGCGGAAGCGACCATCGCAGGGCACTCCTATTTTGTCGGGAATCACCGCTTCGCACATGAGCTTGGTGTCTGCTCCGAGGAGTTAGAAGCCACCCTCGCGGAAATCGAATCGAAGGCCCAATCCGTCGTCGTGGTCGGACATCGCCCACATGCCGATTGTAAGGGCGAAGTGCTCGGTATTCTCGCAGTTGGCGATGCGATCCGTCCCAATGCCGCCGAAGCCATTCGCCGCATTCATGAAGCGGGTATTCGCAAAATCGTCATGCTCAGTGGCGATAATACCCGCACCGCCAACGCCATCGCCAAACAGGCCGGGATCGACGAGGCACAAGGCGACCTCCTGCCCGATCATAAAATCGAACAAGTTAAAAAGCTGGCTGCCGAATTTGGGAGTGTCGGCATGATTGGCGACGGCGTAAATGACGCGCCCGCGCTCGCTGCCGCCAATATCGGGATCGCTATGGGTGCCGCCGGCACGGACACCGCCATTGAAACCGCCGACGTTGCCCTTATGCGCGACGACCTCATGATGGTTTCAGAAGCCATCCGCCTCGGACGCCGCACGCTCGGCATGATCCGTTTCAATATCGCCTTCGCCCTCGGCATCAAAGCGATCTTCCTCATTCTCGCCCTCCTAGGCATGACCAGCCTTTGGCTTGCTATCCTCGCTGACACCGGGGCGACCCTGCTGGTAATCGCCAATGCGTTGCGCCTTCTTCGTGTCAAAAAAACATGACTGCCACAATGCATCGTCCGCCACGATACAAACGCAAATCATGGAGGAGGAAGAATACGCCTCCACCCATAGATCAGAAGAACATTCGGATAATCCGTCTCTGGTTCCTTGGCATGGCAATATTAGCCATAGCAGCCATTTATTTTTTAAGTGAGCGGAAAGCGCGGCAGAACCTAGATCGGACGCTTGCAAAATGGAAAGAGTCTTATTCTTTGACCGAGGAACAAGTCGAAAAAATAAGAACACTCGAAAAACAGTATCACGGAACCAGCGTCTTTTTCAATCCTTCACACACACTCCAAGATGAAACAGACCATCGTATTGCGATCAGCAAACAAATGAGCGCCGAGGCTGCTGCTCGTTTTCTGTCGCCTAATATCAACAACACTCACCTCCACAAAAACACCAAACACTAAAATAGTTCCATAACATCATGAAAAACCCACTCCACCTCGCATTAACGGCCCTCGCCATCACTTCGATCTCTCTCTTCGCTGCCGAGGAACACAGTCACGACAAGCCAATTCCTGGGCCAAAAGGTGGCCGTGTCCTCGAAGTCGAAGGAGGCCATGTTGAGTTCTTCGTCCAAACGGACAAAAAAGTCAGCGTCACCTTTTACGGCAAAGACATGAAGGCCATTCAACCAGCGGAACAGATCGTCTCGGTCATCGCCGAAGCTCCCGCTGGCAAGGCCAAATTAGAATTCGACAAAAACACCGATGCTTTCGTTTCCAAAACGGAACTTCCCGAAGGTGACGGATACCGCGTCGTTCTTCAGATTAAATCCACCGCTGATGCCAAGACGCAAAACTTCCGCATCGACTATCACACTGAAATTTGCGGCGAATGCAAAATGGCGGAATATGCCTGTATCTGCGCGTCTGAAGGCGGCGGCAAGCATGAGGGGCACGGCCACTGATGCAGTTCGCTCCGAACCGGAGCGATAGCGGGAAAGGCCCAAGCGCGTGATAAGTGAGCAGAATCTGAGCAATTTCAGGGTCCGTGATGATGGGCGGGCGGAGTGGAAGGAGTGTCCGGCACCCGGAACTCGGTATGTCGAATGAGGCCGCCAGGTCGGGCGATGTATGCTGCCACCGCTGAGCAACCGACTGCGGCGAGTAAAGTTACGATAGCCAAGGGAACAGCCGAGCGGGGCCAGCGCACAGGTGCGACGATAGCGATGGCGGCCAGTCCTGCCATGAGATAGAACGTCCAAACGGTTTGGTCGGCCCGATCCATGTGTTGATCGAGCCAATCAACGCCCGCTTCGTCGGAAATCTTGCGAATCATTTTATAGGCTGCCTCCCCCGTTTCGTAAACCGGCCACGTTGAAACGCCTGCGATAAGTAAAATGACCAAGCCGGGGATTAGCGCCCTTCGCTGCCGCAAAATGAGGCCGACCAATACCCCGATCAACCCCATGAAGGTTCCGATGATGGGCAGGTGATTGATGAGGACGTGCAGGTAGCCCGGCTGTTGTAATTCGACAAGCATGTCAGTTGGGCGCGCGGGGGCATGCGTCCATTTAAGGAATTGCTGGCGCGATTTACTTCGCTTCCAGGATTTTCTTGATGAACTTCTCTGGGTCTTTGTCGAAATCCTTTTTGCACTGCTTGCAGCAAAGTTTAACTTCCTGGCCCTCATAGGTGAAGACGACCGGCTTGCCCATCGAGTCGAGTCCTTCTCCTGAGACAACACAGGTCGTCAGTGGGTAGGGTTTCGGCGTGGCATCTGCGGCGTAGGAAGCACCGACGAGGCCGATTGTAGTGATAGCGATTGCGAGAATAAGTGATTTCATTGTCTGTTTTTTGTTGAATTCGCCGTCCCGGAAGCGGCCACGACGAGGAGCTTACTGCGTGAAGATTATCGAAAAGTTTTGAAGATAAAGCGGGAGCGGACTATGCCGCTCCCGTTCTGCTGCTATTCAGCTTTCTGGTGTGCGTTGCGATGAACAACGCTCTTACCGGGGGTTGGTCGCCACTTTGACCGTCAAAGGCGTGTGGGTTTTCGGATTGACGTTCGGAAGCCGCACCGTTTTGACGTTGGCGCTCTGCTTGGCCGCGGTCACTTCTCCGGCCCGATAGAGGGCGATCTGAACCGCTTTCGCTTTCTTTACCGGCTGGTAAGCAAAGGCGGGGTGGGCATCGCCCGGCCCGGCAAAAGCTGCTCCAGCGAAAGCTCCTGCAATGGCGAGGACGCTGAGGGTTTTGAGGGTTTTCATGGTATTTGGTTTTTCTATTTAGGTTTCTCTTTTTGAGCCTTTCGGTTGCTTCATCGAGAAGTTTCCGGGCTCTATCGGTTGAACGCGGATTCCGTGAAAAACCCTCAAAGAAAATTCATATTGCCCCCACCAATGCGGGAAAAATCCGTCCATCCTCCAGCGAGGAAAAGAGCGGCCAGCCTATTTGCGATCCACAATGAAGCGGCGGCCAACAGTGTCCAGCGTGATACGAAACCGTGAGAGCACGCCGTTGCCCAGCAAGCCGGATTCTCCCGGAAAAATCCCCCGGCTGTGGAGTCCAGTCCACACTCCCGGCAGATGGCATTCTCCCAATCGCACATCCGTCCGAAGGGTGCGAACCGAGGCGTTCGCAAGACCGATGGACGCGCTGAATCGAGGGAGTTTTTCGATTTTTCCGCCGACCCATTCCAGCGAAGAGTCACAGCCGGTATCCACCCGCATCCACTGCGAATCATTTCCTGCAATATCAACTGGCACGCAAAACGTTCCGTTGCGGGCTTTCAAGGGCAACGTCACACTATCGTTGCTCTGCGGAGCGTGGTTCAGAATTCGGATTTTTTCTGCGGCAAAATCCAGTTGGACAATGCGCCGATGGAAAAACTCCACACCGATCAATCCGTCGATGGGTTGGTGACAGGTTTTGCTTACGGCACCGAGGTCGATTGCAAGCAATTTTTTGGGAAGGGCCACTCCCTCGACATCCGCCTCAAAATTGCCGACGCGATAAGCGTCAGTCCGGGAATGAACGCCCTGCACCGCCACCCGCCCTCCGAGTTTAATCCCGAGGCGGCGGGCGACGCCGAGATCCAATACGCTGGAAGCCGCGCCAGAATCCAGCAGAAAATTCAACGGTTGGTCGTATCCCTTCACGGAGATTTTCAGCCAGAGATACCCATCCCGATACTGAAACGGGATTTCCTGAAGAGTGTCGGCGTAGCCACAAAGCCCGCTCAGCAGGCCGAAAGCCAAGACAAGACGGTTGAGACAGCGACGATACACGAGTGAAACCAAGCAATTTTCACACCAAAATCAGGAGCTGTGCCGCTCTAGGGAACGGGGAAAGGACGAATGACGGTAGGGCGACCCTCTGACCAACCGTGACAGCACAGAAAAAGTCCCCTAAATCACGAGGGATTTCTGATAGAGTGTCGTTTTACCTCACATGAATAATCGCAATTTCGATGACCTGCTGGCGGAACTCCGGCAGAACAAGGCTCCGCCGCTGCCGGGCTCCTTTGCCTCGGATGTTTTGCGCGAAATTCGGCTCAGACGCGCCGCCAGCACAAACGATTCGGGTTGGGTTTCGGCCCTGCTGCTGTGGTGCCGTCCCAGCGTCCTTACGGCTGTCTTGACGGTAACCGTCACGGTCGGCCTCGTATTGCCGGGAATTGACATGGCCCGTTCAACGAATCAGTCGAGGGCGGCTGCCAATCTGGACCTGAATATTTTTTCGCCCTTCGCGTCCAACCTTCCTTCCGGTCTTCTGGCCAAAGTCCCATGAAAAAGCTGCAATCCGTTCTATTCCTGCTGCTGGTAGTCTTCGTCGTGGCGTGCGTCGCTGCGTGCCTCGCCATTGTTCTGAGTAACAAATGGCAAAAGCCGGTGAGTCAGAACACGCACGACTGGATTCATTCCCAGCTCTCATTGACCACCGAGCAGGAGAAAGCCTTGGAACCCATCGAGAAGCGCTATCATGACAGGCGAAGGGAGCTGGAGCAGCGGCTTCTTCTCGCCAACCGCGAACTGGCCGAAGCGATTCTCGCAGACGGCAGAGATTCCACCCGTGTTCATGACGCCATCGAAAAAATACACGCCGACATGGGGGAGTTGCAGAAAGTCACCATCGGGCATGTCTTCGAGATGAGGAATGTGCTTACGCCGGAGCAATACCGGAAACTCCTAAACCTCACCGCAAACGCACTCTACAACCTTGGCTCCGATCATGGAGGCGAATGACGCCGAGCCTGAAAATGATTGGGAACTTGCACACCGTGCAGCCAACGGAGACGAAGATGCTTATGCCTGCCTGATCGCGCGCTTCCAAGGCCCGATCCACAGCTTCATTTACCGCTCGGTTGGAAATGAAGAGACCGCCCGCGACATCGCGCAAGAGGTATTCGTCAAGGCATGGTTCGCGCTGGGTCGCGTTCGAGAAAAGGCGCGTTTCTCGACCTGGCTGTTTCAGATCGCCGTCAATCTCTGCCGGGATTATGCGAAATCGAAAGCGGCCCGCCAGTCGCGGATCACGTATTCATTTGCTCGCGATGAACGGGACGAAAACCCCGACGACCGGGAATTTCCCCACCCCGATCCGGCACCAGATCGACAGGCGGAGCTC
>CALGTD010000149.1 GCA_937901895.1 uncultured Spartobacteria bacterium
CTTCGCGAGGAGATCCCCGCATACGTCGCGCCGTTCCATCACCGGATGCAGGAGGTGCTTTCCGCCGCGGACCTCGTCATCTCCCGCGCCGGCGCCGCCAGCCTCAGCGAACTTTCGAAATTCGGGCTGCCATCGATCCTGATCCCGTATCCCTACGCCGCGGAGAATCACCAGGAACGCAACGCCGACATCTACGTCGAAGCGGGCGCTTCCGAGAAATTCCTCGAATCCTCGACCACGCCGGAACTTCTCGCGCGCCGCGTGCTCGACCTGCTCGCCGACGACGAAGCGCGATCCCGCATGTCCGCCGCCGCACACGCCCTTGCGCCCGGGGATTCCGCCGCGCTCGTCGCTGATGTCATCGAGCAGTCCGCCTCTAATTCCTCGCCCTGACACTCCCGTGCTCCTGTCGAACCTCACCGAAATTCTGACCGGTCCGCCAATGCGCGTGCATCTGATCGGCGTCGCCGGCTCCGGCATGAGCGGCATCGCCGCGCTCGCGCTCGCGCTCGGGCATCGCGTGAGCGGATCAGACAAATCGGACACGGTCGAAGTCGATCGACTCCGCAAGAAGGGGCTCGAGTTTTACGGACCGCATCGGGCGGAGGAAGTGGAGGACAAGGATCTCGTGATCTACTCCTCGGCAATCAAGCCGGGCAATCCCGCCTACGATGCGGCCGTCGCGCTGGGGAAGCCCCGGATCCGTCGCGCCGACGCGCTCGCCGCCATCATGGCTGCAAAGAAGGGGGTCGTCGTCTGCGGCATGCACGGCAAGACGACCACCTCCTCGATGGCCGCGCATGTGCTGCGCTCGTGCGGCTTCAAGCCCTCGCATTATGTCGGCGCGGAAATCCCCATCCTCGGCACGAATGCGCGCTGGGATTCCGAGGGGGAGTTCTTTGTCGCAGAAGGCGATGAAAGCGATGGCACCCTGATCAACTACCATCCCGAGCACGCCATCGTTCTCAACATCGAGCCCGAGCACCTCGATTTTTACAAGGATCTCGCCGCCATCGACGCGGTTTACGCAAAACTCACCACCCAGACACGCGGCCTGGTAATCTACTGCGCCGACGACGAGGGAGCCGTTCGCGTTTGCGCGTCCCACCCCGGGGCGGTCTCTTATGGCCACAGCGAGACAGCCCGCTACCGCCTCGAGAATCTTCGCACCGAGAATTTCCAGTCCCACTTCCGCGTCCTGCAGGACGGCACGCCCCTCGGCGAAATCGAACTGAACGTCCCCGGCGCGCATAACGCGAGCAACGCCCTCGCGGTGATCGCCCTCGCCACGGAGCTCGGCGCCGCCTTTCAGCCGGTCGCCGATGCGTTGCGCGCGTTTCGCGGAGCCCGGCGGCGGTTCGAGATCAAATACCGGAGCGACCGCAACATCGTCATCGACGACTACGGGCATCATCCCACCGAGATCGCCGCGACCCTGGCCACCGCCCGCACCGGCGGCTGGAAGCGCACCCTCGTGATGTTTCAGCCGCACCGTTACACGCGCACGCTGGCATTGAAGGACGAGTTTGGACGCGCTTTCGGCGATGCGGACGGCGTGTTCATCGCGGACGTTTACCCGGCCAGCGAGAAACCGATTCCCGGCGTCTCCGGCCTGACGATCGTCGAGGCGCTCGAACGCAACGAGCATCCGCTCGCCCGTTTCCAGCCGGAGATTCCGAAACTCCCCTGGGAGGTCGGCCCGGAAATCCAGGACGGCGATCTCATCATGAGCCTCGGTGCCGGAAACATCCACGAGTGCGGTGCCCGCATTGCGTCCGACCTCACCCTCCGCGACAAGCTTCAGGAAATCATGGGCCCGGGATCCATCCGGCTCTACGAACCTCTTTCGCGCCACACGACGCTTCGCGTCGGAGGACCCGCGCAGTTCTGGGTCGAGCCGGAAACGGAGGAAGGCTTCGCCGATCTGGTCGCGTGGTGCTTCGACGAAGACATCCCCTTCATGGTGATGGGCCGCGGATCCAATCTCCTCGTTCGCGATGGCGGCGTCCCCGGTGTGGTCGCGCATCTTGCCCGCGGAGAGTTCGCCCGGCACGAGGTTGTCGGACAACAGATTCATGCGGGAGTCGGAGTAAAGCTCAAGCAGCTCGCCGCTCTCGCACGGAACGCCGGAATCGGCGGATTCGAGTGGATGGACGGGATCCCCGGCAATCTCGGGGGAAGTCTGCGCATGAATGCCGGCGCGATGGGATCCGAACTCTTCGACCACGTCGTCCGCGTGCGGTTCTGCGACCAGGACGGCAACATCTTCACGCGCACCCCAGCGGAGATGGAGGTGCGTTACCGAAGCGTGCCGACGCTCATGAAGAATTTCGCCCTTTCCGCCGTGCTCGAAGGCGCGCCCGCCCCCACCGAGGAGATCGAGCGCCGTCTCGGGGAGTCCGAGACCAAGCGCAAGGAGACCCAGCCGGTGGCTGCGAGCGCGGGCTGCATTTTCAAGAATCCCGGGGAGATTCCCGCCGGAAAGCTCATCGAGGAACTCGGCTTCAAGAACTTCACCGTGGGCAAGGCCCGCGTCTCCGAAGTGCATGGCAACTTCATCGTGAACGACGGTGGAGCCACCGCCGAGGAGGTGCTTACCCTCATCGAGGAGATCAAGGCCGCCGCAATGCGCGAGCGCGGCATCGATCTTCAAACGGAGGTTCAAATCGTAGGAGAATTCGCATGATCGACTCGCTTCGCAATCAATCCGTCGTCGTTCTCATGGGTGGTCCGGGAGCCGAACGCGAAGTCTCCCTGCGCTCCGGAGCGGCGGTCGCGAACGCCCTGCGATCGGTCGGCGCCCGGGTCGAGGAGATCGATGTCCGCAACGAGACCTTTGAAATTCCCGCCGGCACGCTCATCGCGGTGAACATGATCCATGGCACCTTCGGCGAGGATGGCCGTCTTCAGGCCATTCTGGACGCCCGCGGCATTCCATTCACCGGCGAAGGCGAGGCGGGAAGCCGCCTGGCGTTCGACAAGATCGAGAGCAAGCGACGGTTCGCCGCCGCCGGAGTTCCGACACCGGCGTGGGAGGTTGTTCCGCGCGGCGGACGTCCGTCCATTTCGCCGCCTCTCGTCGCAAAACCGCCACGGGAGGGTTCGAGCGTGGGCGTGCACATCGTCCGGGATGCGGCAGCGCTCGATGCCGCTCTCGAGGATTGCTTTGCCCGTGACGGAGAAGCGCTCGTGGAAGCCTTCGTGGAAGGTCGCGAACTTACCGTAGGCATCGTCGGCGATGAGGCGTTTCCGATCGTCGAGATCGTGCCGAAGGTTGATTTCTACACCTACGAAAACAAATACACGAAGGGCGCCTCGGACTATTTCTGCCCGGCTCGGATCGACGACAAAACCACCGCCGCCGTGCAGGCCGCCGCCCTCGCCGCCCACCGGTCGCTCGGACTCGAGGTCTATTCCCGCGTCGACGTGCTGCTCGATGCCGCCGGGAATCCATTTGTTCTCGAGGTCAATACGATCCCCGGAATGACCGAAACGAGCCTGCTTCCCAAGGCGGCGGCGGCCATCGGCATCGGATTTCCCGAACTCTGCGAACGCATCGCCCTGCTCTCACTCCGAAAGGAGGCTGCGTCGTGAGCGTGCGCAAAGCAGAGCGCCGCACCCCGGCGGTCAATCGACGCTCGCCCGCGTCCCGGTCCGCGCGCAGTCACGTCCTGGATGTCCGCGTCCGTCGGTCCACCGCCCGCCGGCAGCGCAACCACCGGGTGATGCGCACCGTCCTTTACGTGACGCTGTGGGTCGGACTCGCCGTCGCGACGTGGATTGGCTTCAACGCGGTCACCAAGAAATTCTTTCTCGAGAACCCCACCTACGATCTCCGCACGGTCGATGCCGACCTCGATGGGTTGATGAGCCATGAGGAGGCGCTCGAAATGACCGGCATCGAACTCGGGAAAAACATTTTCAAGATCGATCTCGCCGCCGCGGAAAAGGCGCTTCGCGGAATCGAACAGGTCGCGACGGTCGCCATCCGTCGCGACTGGCCGGACCGCATTTCGCTGAAGGTCACGCGGCGCGTGCCTGTTGCATGGCTCGCGCGCGCAGGCGACGGCGCATTCAACGCTGACCACGCATGGCTTCTCGACGCGGCCGGCAGCCCGATGAAGGCGTTCCGCGTGGATCCCGAATACTGGCGCCTTCCGGTGATCTACGCGCCAAATCCCCAGGCCATCCGTGATGGCGACGCGCTTGCCTGCGCGGATCTTCGCGCTGCGCTCGACATCCTCGCCGAGAACTCCCGGCGTCCCGGCTCGCTGCTCGAGCTCCGTTCCATCGACATCTCAAAGGGCTACGCCTTCCTCGCCACGGACGCGAACAACGCGTCCATCACCTTCGCCCCCACCGACCCCGCCGGTCAGCTCGACAGACTCGAGACCCTTCTCGAAAACTGTCGCGCCACCGGCCGAACCATCGAGTCCGTGAACCTCATTCCCAAAAAATACATTCCCGTGCGCTTCCTGCTGGCCTCGTCCAACGAGCCGGCTGTGGAAGAGCCAAACCCGGAGGCCGAACGCTGATGCCAAAAGACAAACTGCTCGTCGGACTCGAGATCGGCACGTTCAAGGTCTGCGCCGTCGTTGGCGAGGCCCGCGCCGACGGCTCCCTCCGCATCCTTGGCGTGGGAGAGTCGAAATCGGCCGGCATTCGCAAGGGCGAGATCGTCGATTTCAACAGCGCGATCCAGTGCGTGCGCGACGCCGTCGCGGATGCCGAGGAAAAGGCGGACGTCGAGATCGAAAGTGTCTGGGTGGCCGTCACCGGCTCGCACATCCGCAGCTTCAACAACCGCGGCGTGACGAACATCCCCGAGGATCGCGGCGAGATTGATTCCGACGACATTCGCGACGTGGAGAACAGTGCGAAGGAGGTCAACATCCCCGACCAGAACTGGTTCATCCACACGATCACCCAGCACTACTACGTCGACAATCAGGAGGGCGTCGTGAACCCGATCGGCATGATCGGCAACAAACTCGAAGCGGACTTCCACATCGTTCACGGCGTGAAGACGCGCATCCAGAACACGCTGCGCTGCGTAAAGGAGGCGGGCGTCGACGTCGAGGATGTCGTCATCAATTCGATCGCCTCCGCGCAGGTCGTGCTCGACCAACACCAGAAGGACCTCGGCGCCATCGTGCTGGACATCGGCGGAGGCACCACGGATTACCTCGTCTATCAGAACGGCGCCATCCAGCACAGCGGCGTGCTCGCCATCGGCGGCGACCATATCACGAATGACATTTCGATCGGCCTGCGGATTCCCATCGCGCGCGCCGAACGTCTGAAGATCGAGGAGGGCAGCGCGGATCCTTCCGCGGCCCAGCCCGGGGAAACGATCATCCTCAAGAACGACTCCGGCTTCTCCGGCTGCGAAATCGAGCGCGAGAGCCTGAACCGCATCATTCACGCCCGCGTCGAGGAACTCTTCCAGCTCGTGCGCCGCGACATCGAGGCGCAATGCGACATCGATCTGGTGCGCGCCGGCGTGAGGCTCACGGGAGGCTGCTGCCGGTTGCGCGGCGTTCGCGGCGTTGCCGAGGAGGTCTTTGACCAGCCCGTCCACTCGGTCGCGGCACAGGAGGTGGCGGGGCCGACATCCGTTTTCCAGAACCCGCAGTATGCCACCGCGATCGGGATCGTGAAATACGCCCAGCTCATGCAGCAGGAGCAGGAACCCGATTC
>CALGTD010000150.1 GCA_937901895.1 uncultured Spartobacteria bacterium
ACGTTGGGATAAAAATATGTCGATCGTTATTCTACTACTTTGTCTAACAGCAACCAGTTTTGCCCTTGATCTTGAAAAGGTTGATCTTGCCGATGCAAACTGGAAACCGACGATTCACGAAGTGGCAGACGTTATCTTCACTGGAAAGATAAACATCCCGAATCTACTTGAACGAGAATTTGAGTTTCCCTTTTATTATTCAGGTTCAAAAAAAATAAAGAATTCCGAAGGAAAAACACTCGCTTGGAATAAGACAATTCGAGGGGGGAATCTTCCGGAACATAGGCCCATCGTATCAAAAGATTTCCTCGCATGGCTTTATGTGCTCGAAATCGGGGAAGAAGATGTGATCATTCGATGTGTCATCAGAGAGAAGCCCGAAGAAGGAAGGATAATTTACGAGCAACTCTTCCGCATCCCTTGGAATACAAAAAGAATTTCAATAAGAACTGAAAAAGAAGAGTTCGAAGGAAGCATCCTTTTACCAGCCAAAAAATAAAATCCCAACAATGCGATCCACCGAATGGCTACCCGCGTCATGCCTCCTGCTTGGGTTCGTTCCTCACCCGGCAGGAGTCGCGCCACGGGCAGCCATCGGTGATCGCGGACGTTCGGCAGAGGAATAAAGACCCCCACTCGGGCCTCTCACTGATATGAAGATCACACGGAATCTCGATAAGATTGGCTCCTTCGGGGCGGTTTTGGCTGCGGCGATGGCACCGTGTTGCTTTCCTCTTCTCGGGGTTATCGGGACGGCTCTCGGGCTGGGGGCGATGGAGCGTTTTGCGCCCCAGTTGCAGTATGCCGTCCAGATATTGGTCGTTGTCGCGTGGGTAGGGGCATTCGTTGCATACAGAGAGCATCGTTTGTTACCGCCGTTAGGACTGGCGAGCATTGGAACCGCATTGTCTTTCGTTCACTATTATTTCTACTTTTCAGAGCCACTGATCTACACGGCATTTGCAGCCTTGATCGCATCCGGCATCTGGAACACAATCCTGCGTATGAAGAAGATCCCTAAAGAACCAGTTTTAGAATCGACCATCACCTGCCCACATTGCGGACACCAACAAACTGAGCAGATGCCGACGGACGCATGTCAGTTTTTTTGGGATTGCCCCAAGTGCGGCGAGAAGCTCAAGCCCAAGAAAGGAGATTGCTGTGTATTTTGCACCTATGGGTCGGTTCCATGTCCTCCGATACAACTCAACTCCGGTTGCTGTGCGTGAAATCCAACAAGCCGAACAAGACGGTGGTGGACAACCGCTACCAGCCCCTCTGTCGGCGGAGCCTTGGCGTAGCCTCATTGCTTCAACTCCGTTTCCACGTCGGCTCCCGCTGGTAGCGGTGCCACACCTTTGACGTTAGGCAGAAGAAAGCAGAACCATGGGCTACCACATCACGCTGAGCAGGCCGGAGCCGCAGCCGGAAATCACCGCGCAGGAGTGGAAATCGTTTGTCGGCACTCGCCCGGAACTCACGTCCATAGAAGATTCAGCATTCGAGACTGTCATTCTTGACGGGAACATTAATCTTCCGCTCCACTATGCGGAAGGCGCCATATTCACAAAGAATCCAGACGGACCTAGAATCATAAGATACATGGTATCGATTGCTCCCCACTTTGGGGGAGTAGTAACCGGTGATGAAGGGGAGACTTTCGCGACGGAGGCCGACTGCGGAACTGATGAGGAGTGGACGGCACCGAGCTTGCCTGCTCCTTGGTGGAAGCGCGAGCTGTCTCGCGGTATGCGAATTGTATTGGGCCTGTTCCTAGGATTGATAGTTTTCGCAATTATGGAGCTTATTAAAACGAAATGAAAACTGAGCCTAACGAAGCACTGGAGCCAATGCGATTGCTTGTCACGATCAGTGCTATTTCCGCACTTCGTGCGGGCACTGATCGCGCCAAGCAACCGCATGGCTCAGTTTGAGCGTTAGCCCAATTAAATTATGCCTGAGATATCTCTCACCGACTTTGTCGATTTCGTCGCGAAATCTGGTTCACCAAAACTGACACTCGTGCGTCAGTTAAAATCTCGCGGTGATTATGACCCTGTAGAAGATTTCTGGCGCAAATTGCGCATGGGCATTGTTGAATTCCACGAGAAGTCCAAAGAGAAATCTTGGTTGGACGGGATCACGGCTGGACTTACAGATATTAAGAAAATAAAAAACTACCCCAACGTAATCGCTCAGTATAAATCTTTCCTTGGGCGGAAAGCCATTACTTGGTTCAAACCTCCATTTATTCACTGGAAGCACGGCGGACTCGATGTGCGAGTTAACCCAGAATTGGGACTGGTCATCAACGGAAAGAGACACATCGTAAAGCTGTATTTTAAGAACGCCCCGCTTACCAAGAATAAGGCAGACATGATCTTGCTTCTCATGAAAGACACTCTTCCGACTCTCAAGGAAGGCGACATTATGTGTATTCTTGATTTACCACGGAAAAAGCTATTTTCTTCAGCTGAACCAGATGAGGCGCTAATGCCACTTTTACAGGGAGAAGCAGCATCTTTGGCGACGATCTGGTCGCAGTTGCCATAAATGCAGGGCTAACAAGGCGCTGCAGCTAACCCCTAGCCGCGACGTGCCGGTTTCTACGAACGTCCGGATTTTCCATCCACATCACTCCAGAGCTTGTGCGCCCGTTCGGGGTAGCTGAGCTTGGCGTTGGGCCACAAAAAGCAGCTACATTTTCAATCATGGTTGAAGTTCAATTCCACGGTTTCACATTTGAAAAATGGGTAAGGGATACATTCTTTCATGGATACGAGGGCAACTACATGCAGAAGTGGGACATTCCGCCCGATAAAAACTCAGCTCAAAATATCCCTTCCGAATATCGAAACATTCCTGTATCGGTAAAAACTGCCAAGTATGGTTCGCCGATTGGGCTAGGAGACGCTCGACGCCAAAGAAGCATCGATACGCCATTCATGATGATTGTGGGTTTCTGGAAGCAGAGAACACCATCAGAAAAGTGGTTTGAAGAAATAGGAGTAGCATTTTTTACTGTCCCTGTTTGGGGGAGCTTGTGGGGCACTTTGACATTCGAGGAAATTTGCGCAATCGATTCACGGATTAAGGATTTGACTCTGCCATATAAAACTGCTCGGCAAATCGCCCAAGATTGGAAAGGCACCAATTTTTCGCGGGCTGGTAGCGAAATTGTGATAAACCCTAAGATTGATTCAAAAAGCCAAAGACGAATTCAATGCTCTATTCCATTTAGTTCCTTTTGGCGAGTAGTAGGACGCGTTCCACTACCGACCGACTCTCCGAGTTTGTTTGGAGTTCCTTTTGAGAATCCTGTGATTTCCGGCTCGCGCACGTTCAATCGAGACTGAACTCAGGAACAGCGACAATGTCTGAAATCCGCTTTCGTGCGATTTCTACATAATCGGGGTTGGATTCTATCCCCAACCAACGACGACCTAATTCCTGTGCAGCGGCAGCCGTTGTCCCGCTTCCAAGGAATGGATCAAGGACATAATCTCCTTTTCGTGTGCTGGCGGATACTAGCTGATTTATCAGTGCGATGGGTTTTTGCGAAGGATGACCAATTTTTTCTTTTGAGGAGCCCTTAAGCGACGGAACGCGAAGTATGTTTGTTGCATATTTACCTTTCCGAAGATGTCTTTCCCTCGCGTCTTTGTCTTTATATCGCTTGTCCCTCAAGTATGATTGGATCTTGTCTTCATCATATGGAAGTCGGACGGCATCTTTATCAAAGTAGGGTTTCACATTTGCGGCCTGCCGCAACACCAGAATCATTTCATATTGCGGAGTAAAAGAGTCGTATCGTTCGTTGTAACCGACCGCTCTATCCCAAATAATCATGTCATGGAACTGCATTTCTTTTGCCAGCATTGAGCATGTGTGCAGCCATACATGCTCACGCTTCCCGAGTTGACCGAAGATATACAGAAGACCATCCCGCTTTAAGACTCGCCTACATTCACGAACCCATTCCATCGTCCAATTGAGATATTCATCAGGTGAATGCCATGCATTGTCCCATTGCTCCTCCAAGAGCACCTGAAAATATGGAGGATCAGCGACGATCATTTGAAACTGATTTGATGGGAGACTCGGCAATACGTCTAGAGCGTCACCAAGCCGGATTTCTCCGCTCCCGATGGTTATGATTGACTCGTTGGATGTTCGACACATGCGCTCATTTTCCATAAACATTGCGCACGCGCAACCTTTTTCTGCTGGTCTGCCTATTTTTTTCCTCCCATATTCAGCAAATCGTTGAACATCACTCTCTTGTAAAAGAAGATCGCGACCTCTTTTTTCAGCAGGAAGACGTCCCTCCTTGATCAGTTTTCTGATTCGTGCTTGACTTACGCCAAGTATGAGCGCGGCAGCTTCAGTGGTTAAAACATTTTCCATGCGCAACCTTTAAGCGAGTTTCCCCGAAGAATCAAACAAAAATGCCCAACAAGGCGGTGCACCCAACGCTCACCCGCGTCACGCCTCGTGCTTGGTCGCTGACGCTCCCGGCACGAGTCGCGCCACGGGCGAGCGTGGGTGACCTTAGACGTTGGGCAAAAAATAATAATTTCCATGCCCTACATAAATCTTCAAATCACCAAGGGTGCGACACGCGAACAGAAGAAACAGATTGTTGAGGATTTCACAGCGTCACTTGTCAATCACCTCGGGAAGAAACCAGAACACATTCACATTGTGATTGAAGAGATTGAAGACGAAAACTGGGGTTATGCAGGAATGCTTACAGATGATTATCGCAGAAAGAAGCAAGATAAATGAATCGGAAAAACAAGCCGAACAAGGCGGTGCACCCAACGCTCACCCGCGTCACGCCTCGTGCTTGGTCGCTGA
>CALGTD010000151.1 GCA_937901895.1 uncultured Spartobacteria bacterium
GGCGGCTGCCGCACCCGTGGGAAGACGTCGCCGCGCCAAGATTACAGACGAGACTCGTGCCGAGGTAAAAAAGCTGGTCCAGGCTGGTAAGACGGGCAGTGAGATCGCAAAGAGTCTCAAGATTTCTCTGCCGAGCGTCCAGAACATCAAGAAGGCGCTTGGGCTGGTGAAGAGGCGTTAGCGTTTTACGCGGCGCTTCAACTTTGGCGCCGCGAGGCTAGCGACCTTTGCCAACGCGGCCTTGGCTGGATTTGAACGATTAGCTGTGACGCCGAGCTGAAGCGCAAGGTCATCCACGAACTGTTGGAGTTGTTCCGCGTCTGTGGCCAATAATGCGTGAAGTCCCGCGACAGGCGTGGAGAGGAATTTCTTCTTTGCTCCTCTTGCAATCAGTGGCCCTAGAAATTGGGCTCGGCCCCATCGAGCCCCCATCTCAAAGAGCACGTATGCAGATTTCATGCTACTTGGAGTAACAAGCGCGATGAACACTCGGGAGTGGTTAACTTCCTCCTTGATCCTTTCGTCGATGGCGGCGCCGAACGGAAACTTGTAGCCGTTGACGCTGGAGCATCGAATCTGGGATTTCTTGAGCTTGAGCGCGCATCGGAGCAATTCCACCAATGCCGCTGCCAAATCTTCGTCTCGACTGGAATGGCTGATGAAAACCTCAACCTTCCATTTTGAGCGAGCGGCGCCCGGGGCAACCAGTTCGGCGGCCCACAGATCGTTTGAATCGCCTTTGGGGTGGGCCGTGACCTCTTGCAATCCCGCCGTAAACCGTGGATCGGCGTATCCTTTGTGCGAATGCAAAACATAGCCTGTTCCTCGAAAATCTAAGCGCACGGGTGTTGTAAGCAGCCATTCTCCTGGTCCGCTCATATCAACCGTCCAGTTGTCGTTCCCATCGCCTACTCCGTCGTTGGTCGGGCTGAAGGCCGAAACTTCTTGTTGGTTAGTTAACGGAGACGATTTGCTGTGGCTATGCAGGTTTTTGTGGGTGGTGACGTGCTCGAGCCTTATGGTATCCCCATGCTTCACCGGGTCGCCCTTCTTGTAAGCGGCATCTGTTCCGTCAGGTCCTTTGACGAGCCATGTAGCGTCAGTATTTTCGACTGCATCCGCGCCGACGATCTGCTGAAAAGAACTAGTTGTATGAACGTAGTTTTTCGGGAGGGACTTGAGGAGCATGTTCGTATCGCAGTGACGCAGGCGAATACGCATATCATAACGGACAGGATCAGAACTCATGGGAGGCGGGGACAAACGATCATAAGCGAATCAATTCTGCGATGTCGCCCAATGATCCTACCTGCAGCATGAATTCGTTGAGCTTTGGGATTGGGGTCCTTGGATGACAGATGAACCGCTGCTCTTGTTGGTAGAGATATTTCATGTGTTTGGCGGCGGGAATGACGATCTCTCCGTCTCCCGGATTGTCGGGGTCAATGTATGTGATCGGAACCCCGCCGATGATCCACCCCGGAAATCGTGCCCTGAGCGCGTCGACCACTCGCCTTCCGAACTCAAGCCCGTCGTAGACGATGAGGCATGCGTCCGCCTCAAAGTCATCGACGAGCCGAAGTGCGAATGTTGACGCCAGGCATTGCACATAGTAGTCGCTTGGATGCCGCCGCTGCATCCAATCAGCATTTGGAAGTTGGGCTAGACCTTTAAGCAGAGGCGACGATTTGGCAGGAAAGTAGGTGAACGTAAGCTCATCGTCGCGGATTGCGGCGTTAAGAGATGGGTCTGAATAAGACGACGCTGGCGCGAATCGGATCGCGCCATAGTCTAGCATCGATCGCAGCCACTTCTCCTTGCCGAACTTGAACGCCTGCCCGGTTTCCTTTCGCGTGCGAGTGTTGAATGCTCGGGCGCCCGCGGGTGAGCGAGATTCCGCAAGATTTGGGATCTTGATCGCGTCGCGCGCGTGAAGAGGTATTCCGCCCCGTTCATTGAATTCCATGAACATGTGGGTCATTCGGCTCCAGAGCCAATCCATCATCCGACGCTCGGTCACAAATCCGAGCTGCCCACTCTCAGTAACGCTCATCAGATTGTCGGAAAGATAACCAAAGCGCTCGATGAGATGGCTCTCCGGCTTCCCTCGCAGGTAGGGGTTGGCGCGATACTGCTCTTCCCACATATTTTGTCGGGTTCGCTTCGTGGCTGGCGCGCTCATTTCGAAAACGTAATCACTCCGAGCGCAATTAAACCGAGCAACGCCACTGCACGCCGTGACTCCGCCTTCTGCTGTGCGTATTCGGCCAGCTCCGAGTGTAGTTGTTTAATGGTGGTCTCCGGCGAATCGTAATCGAGACGAATGTAGGTAATTCCCTCAAGACAGCCCAACTCACTTTTTGGCACTTCCGGCGCAACAAGTGGGATGATGCGCTTCCCCGCTTTTCGCGCGTAGCCAACCTCGTTGCCAACAGAAAGAGCGCGCGAAAGCGTTTTTCCCGTTAGGACAACCACCACCAAATCAGCGGCATCGATCCAAGAGTGAATGGTAGCCCACGCATCTTGCCCCGGCACGTTGTTCTGTGCCCAAAAAAAGGTCTTAGCGTGTGGCTTTAGCTGCCTATTAATCGCGTCAACGACAGCGCCATCGTGCACGCTGTAGCTGATGAAAACGGACAGGGACGGAGAGTCAACGTCACTCATTCCGTGAGTATGCCGGTTCTTTTCATTCGGTTCAATGACTGTCTATTTGTGCGATCGGGAGGCG
>CALGTD010000152.1 GCA_937901895.1 uncultured Spartobacteria bacterium
TGAAGGTGAAGATCACCCGCAAATAACCGCCGGGTCGTGACCGGCGGGCGGTGATCTTCATGAGCGATGCGGTCTTCGCGCCGCAGAACGCGATGGACTTCAGCGCTCCCGTCGGCGCGTGGTTGGTGATCTGGCGGCTGGAGCGGCCGCCCCCCAATGGATTCATATCCGTCTCCAGCGAACCCATGCGCATCGCGATCGCGGGCGTCGGCAACGCGGACCCGACGCCGTGGGAGGGAACTTTCCGAGCGCCGGATCCTACTCGACCTCGGCGCGGTATTCGCCATCGCGACCGGTGAGTGAAACGATGTCGGCGCCGGCGAGGTTCACGTTTTTGAAGATGACTGCGAGGCCGTCGGAATCCACCACCTTCAAGTCCCAGGTCGCCGCCTTCGCCGTGGGCTCGAATTTCACCGCGAGCTTTCCATTGGCGGCGAGGACCTTTCCGTTGGGAAGCAGGTTGCCGTCCCAGTCGGGGTCATCCGAGGCGGAGAGATACACGGCTTCGAAGCTGCGGCCCGTCTTGTTCACGAGCGTGAAATCGAGGTCGGACGCGAGGGCGGTGCCGAGGCTGAGGGCGCCCGCGAGGAGAAGAAGCGTTTTGCGGAAGCTCATTTCTTTTTCTTCTTCTTCGTCTCGACCTTCTCCTTGTAGACGGTCTGGCCGAACTCGTTCTTGATGGTCGTGGTCTTGGTGACCTTGTCGCCCTTCTTTTTCTTCGTCGTCTCCTCGTAATACATCGGCTGGCGGTAGATCTTCGCCTGGTTGTAATACGGATCGTAGATTACCGGCCGCGACGGCTCTCGCACATAGACGACCTGCGGCTCGTCGTCCGCAAGGAACTCGTCCAGCGTCTCGCAGCCGGACAAACCCGCCGCCGCCAGCGCGAGGGGAAGGAGGAGCAATCGGTTCACGGTTTCCGGAATAGGCGCCGGGCCCCCTGGCAGCAACCGAAAACCCGCGGGCTCCGCAGGGCGGTGGATGCTTCCTGAAATCGCCCGGCTGCCCTCAACGGGATTTATTTCGTCCCCCGCAGGCGATTTTGATTGGCGTCAAATATTTTGAAGATTAAGCGACAGAGGTGCAATTTCCCCCCAACGGGTTGGTCGCCGCTCCTGTGAAAGGGCTTTTGTGAACGGCCACGCCGTCCTGATTGCCACAGCGAAGGTTCGTCCAGGCTCGGAGGAGGCATTTTCCGCATGGCAGGCCCGCCAGTCGGCGGCGATCTCGCGATTCCCGGGATTTATCGGGACGGACATGATTCCCCCCGCCGCTGGCAAGGCCGGCGAGCCGTGGACAATCCTCGTGAACTTCGATGGCGAGGAATCCCTCGCCGCATGGCAGCACTCGCCGGAACGTGGCGCGCTGCTCGGTGAGGTGGCCCCGCTGCTGGATGGCGGGACATTCGGTGAGTCGGTCTCGACCGATGGCACGGGAGTCACGCCGGGAACCGACGTCACGGAGGTGATTTTTTCCAAGGTGCGCGCCGGCATGGCCGATCGCTACCGCGAATGGGCGACGCGCATCCAGGCCGCGCAGGCGAAGTATCCTGGCTACCGCGGCATGTATCTGCAGCCGCCGGCGGGCGGGAAGGACGGGCATTGGACGACGATCCTGCGCTACGACAGCGCGGCGAGCCTCGAGGCATGGATGAACGCGCCGGAGCGCAAGGCGCTGCTTGCGGAGTCGAAGGACTTCATCGAGAGCGAGGAGCTCATGCGGATGGCGACCGCGTTCCCGGGCTGGGTGCCGATCGACCCGATGACCGGCGAGGGCCCGCCGAACTGGAAGGCCGCGATGCTCGTGCTGCTGGGACTTTTTCCGATCGTGATGCTCGAGATGAAGTATCTGAATCTCGGGGCACTCGGCATTCACGCGTCGCTGGCGACCTTCATCGGCAACTCGATCAGTGTCGCGCTCACCAGCTTTCTCACCATGCCGCTCTTCGTGCGGTGGTTCGGCTGGTGGCTCTTTCCCAAGGGACCGTCGGCTTCCGCGGTCACCGCGCGCGGCGTGTTCATCCTGTGCGTCCTCTACGCCATCGAGGTGGCCGCGCTTTGGACGCTTCTGCCCTGGTGACCGATTTTTAAAACCCAACCCCGGAAAAACCAAACCCATGAGCACGACGGAAATTGACCTGGAATCGAGGAAGAAGTTCCTCCACGAAGCAACGAAACTGGCCATCGAATCGGTGGAAAAAGGATGGGGCGGCCCATTTGGTGCCGTCATCGTCAAGGACGGTGAGATCATCGGACGCGGCCAGAACCGCGTGCTGCTGACGGGCATTCCCGTCTACCACGCCGAGGTCACCGCCATCATCGACGCCTGCGGCAAGATCAACTCGAAGGCCCTGCTGGGCTCCGATTACTACGAGGGAAATCTCGAGATGATTCCGCGTCCGGAGGGCTCGCCCGATCCCGTGCCCGAGCGCGCGAAGATGCTCAAGGGCTGCGAACTCTACGTGAACGGCGCACCGTGCCCGATGTGCATGAGCGCCATTTACTGGGCGCGGATCGATCGCGTCTTCTTCGGCACCCGCCTCGAGGACACGAGCAAGATCGGGTTCGATGACGAGTTCCAATACATCGACTTCCGCCTCCCGTGGAAGGAGCGCAAGGCGATCGAGTGCTATCCCGACTTCGAACGCGACTACGCGCTGAAGGCTTGCGAGTCCTGGCAGAACAAGGCGGACCGCCACCCGTATTGATCTCCCGATCTTCCCTGCCGCCGCGGAGCACCCGCTTCGCGGGGCGGGGAATTTTTTCAAACGCCTGTCCCCGGCATTAAATCATGAGCACTCCCGCCCCCGCGCCCGAGGCCATTGATGCATTGAGGCAGGCCTGCAAAGGCACGGTCGCCATTCCCGGCGAACCGGACTACGAGAGCTTCGTCTACGGCGGACTTTGGAATCGCCTCATCCCGCAGCGCGGACCTTCGGTTGTCGTGCGTGTCGTCGACGAGCACGATGTCGTCGAGGTGATTCGGTTTGCGCGCGCGCAGTCGCTGAAGGTCACTGTTCGCGGCGGCGGGCATAACTGGTGCCAGCCTTCGCTGCGCAACGGCGGCGTGCTCATCGATCTCAGCGACCTGAATCAGGTGCTCTCGATCGACGTCGAGGCGCGCCGGGCGGTCGTTCAGCCCATCGTCAGCAACCGCGACATCCAGCGCGTGCTGAATGCGAAGGGGCTGGCATTTCCCAGCGGCCATTGCCCGGAAGTGAAGCTCAGCGGCTATTTCCTCGGCGGCGGCATGGCGTGGAATCAGGGCACGTGGGGCTACGGCAACGAGAGCGTCGAGGCGGTCGAAATCGTGACACCCGCGGGCGAGTTGATCACCGCGAGCGCCACGGAGAATCCGGAGTGGTTCTGGGCGGTGCGCGGAGCCGGCTACGGATTTTTCGGCGTCGTCACGAAATACCACCTACGGCTCCACGCGCTGCCGGCGGCGATTCATGTGAGCAGCTACACGTGGTCACTCGACGATGCGGCCGCCGTGGGCGACTGGCTGGGCGCGAATGCCGCACGGTTTTCGCCGAAGATGGAGCTGACGCTGTTTCTTCTCACCGCTCCGAAGGAACTCGAGGAAGCCGCGCGCGCAAACGGCGGCAAGGCCGCGCTGGTCACCGCGACCGCGTTCGCCGAAACCGCGGAGGAGGCGGCGGAAATTCTCGCCGCACTGGACGAGTGCCCGCTGGTCGAACGATGCCTCGCGCGCACGCCGGTCGAGCCGGCGACGTTCGAGCAGCTCTTCGACGCCTCCGGCGCAATGTGGCCGAAGGATCTCCGCAGTCGCGTGAAGGCGGTTTTCTCCGATGCGAGTCCCGGCACGCTGGCAGAGGCGGTGGCCGAGCACATGCCGAAGTCGCCGTCGCCGATCACGCTTGTCCTGTTCACGATCTTCACCGGGCCGAACGTGCCCGCGCCGCTGCCAGACGCCGCGCTGTCGCACAGCGCGCGGGTCTATGGCGGACCGTGGACGCAGTGGACGGATGCGACCGACGACGACGCGAACACCGCGTGGCACGACGAGTGCGTGGCGCGAATAAAGCCGCACGTCGTCGGTTACTACATCGGCGAGACGGATCCGGTGGCCGTCCCGTCGGAGGCGACCGGCGCGTTTTCCCCGGCAAACTGGAAGCGGCTCGCGGACCTCCGCGACAAATACGATCCCGACCGCGTGTTCTTCGACTACTTCGACGGATTTTCCGATGCGTAAACTTCCCGCCGGCATCGCGCTGCTCGCCCTCGCGTCGTCCGCATTCGCGGAGGACGAACCGTCGTTCTTCGACCAGTTGCGCGGACACGCACCGCCTTCGATCACCGGCAACCCCGCCGCGGAAAGCATCGATCCCGGCACCGGGCTCACCGGAAGGCTTCTGCACCTTCCCGAGGACCGCGGCGTCCGGGTCGGCGGCATCTGGCTCGGCGACACGAACGGCCTCATCTCCGGCGGCGCGCAACCTGGGAAATGGAGCTGGAACAGCGCGCTTATTGTTGGTGCGAACGTCGACGCGGAGAAACTTGTCGGTTGGGATGGCGCGTCGTTTGGCATCCAGTTCCTGCAGTTCAACGGGCAGGACACAAACGGCCAGGCCGGCAGCGTGCAGGGTTACAACAGCCTGCCCGGGCCCGTTCCCCGCGACCGCTCCGAGCTCTATCAGCTCTGGTATCGGCAGACGCTCTTTGACGAGAAGGTCATCTTCCGCATCGGGAAGGTCGTTCCCACGTTCGACTTCAACAACGTCGCGCGGCCCGTGCCGACGCAGGATCAGCGACTCGACATCCCCGCCGTCACCAGCCTGCTCTACACGCCGGTCTTCGTGAATCCCACGCTCCTCGGCGCGATCGGCGGCTACTACAATTCGGTGAGCGGCTTCACGCTCACGGTGGCGCCGACGGACAACGTCTATCTCAGCTACGGCCTCTACGATGGCAATGTCGCGCGTGGCGTGCGGACCGGCATGATGGGGCCGCAGTTCAACGGCTACTGGTTCAACATTTGGGAGGCCGGCGCGGATTGGGTGATTGCCGACCAATATCCCGGCAACATCGGTGCCGGGCTGTGGCATCAAACCGGTGTGCTCGATTCGCCATCCGGAGCGAGCGAGAACGGGATGGGTGGCTTTTATCTTTTCGGCAGCCAGCGGATCTGGAGTCACGTCGAGGAGCCGTTCGTCTGCGGAAAGGGGTTCGACGACAAATCGCCAGCGACTCCGGAGCAGGAGTCCACGCCGCATGTTTCCTCGGTGTCCGCGTTCTTCCAGTTCGGAGCGAACAACTCGGTGACACTGCCGGTGAATCAATATTTCGGAATGGGGCTCACGGGATTTGGCCTCGTGCCTCATCGCCCGAAGGATTCCCTTGGCATGGGCATGGCGTGGTCGTGGCTGAATCCCGAGAGCTTCGACCGGTCCAGCGAATTGATGTTCCAGGGCTACTACCAGGCGCACCTCGTGGGTGGTGCGTTTCTCCAGCCGGGCGTGAGTTACATCCCGACGCCGGGGGTGAGCCCGGATCTCGGCGGAGCGTGGGCGCTCACGTTTCGTGTGACAGTGCTTTTTTGACGAACGTCAGTTTGCGTAGGATCAGGTCGTGATGCAGGCGCCCCCCCCGGCTTGCGGGCGACGATTTGTTTGCCAGCGCGTTTGAGCATTCCGCGATTGGCATGGCGATTGTCGGACTGGATGAGGCGTGGATCGAAGTGAATCCCGCGGCATGCGCCATCCTCGGTTAGTCGGAGAGCGAGCTGCGCACCAGGTGACCGGCTTTTGATTCATCGATGGCACGGTGAGCGTGGAGTTCGAGCCGATTTAGCGGCGTAAATGTCACGCCCGCGGCGCGGGGAGGTGAGAAATTTCCCCAGCAAAAAGCGGCTGCCGGAAAACTCCATGGCAGCCGCTTTTGCTCAATCCCGACCGACGCGTTCCGGCGGCCGGAAAATGGATCGGAGCCCGGGATTGGCGGGACTCCCTCGGAAGAATCAGAGCGTCTTGCAGAACTCCTCGAGACGATCGAGGCCGGTCTTGATGATGTCCATGCTCGTCGCGTAGCTCAGGCGGATCGTGCGGTCATCGCCAAATGCGATGCCCGGAACGACGGCGACGTTGGCCTTGCTGAGCAGGCGGTCCGCGAAGTTCGTCGAGTTCAGGCCGAGAGCGCTGATGTTTGCGAGGACGTAGAACGCGCCGAGCGGCTTCACGGCGCTGATGCCGGTGATCGAGCTGAGACGGCCGTGCATGTATTCGCGGCGGATGTTGAATTCCTCGCGCATGTCGATGACGCACTGCTGGTCGCCCTTGATCGCGGCCAGCGCACCCTTCTGCGAGAAGGAGCAGGGGTTCGACGTGCTGTGGCTCTGCATGGAGTCGATCGCCTTCGCGATCGGCTCTGGAGCTGCGAGATAGCCGAGGCGCCATCCGGTCATCGAGTAAGCCTTGCTGAAGCCGTTGACGGTGATCGTGAGGTCGTAAGCCTCCGGAGTGATCGACGCGATCGAGACGTGCTCGGTGCCATCGTAGACGAGCTTCTCGTAAATCTCGTCGGAGAGAATGTAGATCTCCTCCTCGGCGGCGACCTCGGCGAGCGCCTTCAACTCCTCACGCGTGTAAACGGAGCCGGTCGGGTTGCCGGGCGTGTTGAGGATGATCATCTTCGTCTTCGGCGTCATTGCCTCCTCGAATTGCTCGGGAGTGATCTTCCACGCGTTTTCCTCGGTGGTCTGCACGATCACCGGTTCCGCGCCGGCGAGCCGGACCATCTCCGGGTAGCTAAGCCAGTAGGGAGCGGGGATGATGACCTCGTCGCCCGGGTCGCAGACCGCCATGATCGCGTTGTAGCAGCTCTGCTTCGCGCCATTGCTGACGATGATCTGGCTGGGCTTGTATTCCAGCTTGTTGTCGGCAGCGAGCTTCTCGGAAATGGCCTGGCGCAGCTCGGGGATGCCGGAGCTGGGCGTGTATTTGGTGAAGCCGGTCTCGAGGGCGGCCTGGGCGGCGGCCTTGATGTGATCGGGCGTGTCGAAGTCGGGCTCTCCGGCGCCGAATCCGCAAACGTCAATGCCTTCAGCCTTCATCGCCTTGGCTTTGCTGTCGATGGCGAGTGTAAGGGACGGGGAAAGGGTTTCTACGCGAGAGGAGAGTTGCATGCTGTGGATTGCGGGTTGAATGGGTTGGAGGCTACCGGTGGTTGAGTGGGGATTCAACCGCGATGAGCGGACGGTTCTGGAGTTGCGGTGGAAAAGTGGGCCTCGACCAGCGGGCGGAGGTTGTTTTCGCCGATGGCGATGATATCCATCTCCCTCGCAGCGTTCTCTGGCGCGTCGGAAGCATGGGCGGCATTGACCATCATCGTCTGGCCGAATTCCCGGCGGATTGTTCCCGTCGGAGCCTTTGAGGGATCGGTGGGTCCGAGGACCTCGCGGATCTTCTTCACGGCGTCGATGCCCTGATAGATGATCGCGACGCATTTCTCGGTGCCGGGATCATTGCGCTTTTCCGGCGGACACTGGCTCGGGCGCGCGCCGGACATGAATTGAACGATCGACTCCCAATGCGCGCGGGCGGCGATCGGTCCGAGCAATTCCCCGAGCTGCTGCTCGGCATCGTCACCGATCGGACAACCCAGCTCCTCCTCGGCGGCGAAACGCACGCGGCGGCCGGTCGGCGCGCGGAGAACGTCCTTCAACGTGTCGAGCACGGGTCCGTAAAATTGTTCGGCCTGCGCGACGCTCATGTGATGGACCTTGAAGCCGATGATCGAGAGTCCGGTCTTCGAAAAAGTGTCGATCACGCCGCCGGGGCGGGCGTTCGGAAAGCGGAAATTGTCGGGCTTGATGAGGACGAGTGTCTTCTGCACCTCGGCGCCCTCCGGATACGGCACGATGTTTTCCAGGATCCCGCCGTCGGTGTCCGAATACCGCGCCCAGAGCTTCAGGCCCGCTTCAGCCATCTCCCGGTTTGGCGCGGCAAGCACGGCCGGCTCGAAATAGTGGACCGTGTCGCCGTCTGCGAGATAGTCGCCGTAGGTGTCGCGAATCGTTTCCCCGGCGGTGCGGGCGTGGACGATGTGGCCGGCGACGGTCAGCACGCGGTTCACCGCGTCTTCGCCCTTGAGAACAAGCAGGAGCACGCGCCGGCGCTTCCCATCGGCATTGGGCGCGAGGTTTTGCAGGACGTATTCGCGAATGAGTTCCTGCGTGCGGCGGTGGCGGTCGTCGGTCTCGGTGACGATGGACTCCGCATATTCCTCGATCAGCTCGCGGCTGGGGGCAAACATCCGGCCCGCGACCAATTCGAGTCCGGAACGCGAGAGCAGGCGCGAAACAATGCCGCCCGTGCGCGATTTGCGGATCGAATAGGGTGTGATGAGAACGTATGCGAGCTCTTCTGCCATATGGGTTCCCGCACGAGAGCGGGGGCATCAGGAGCGGGAGGGGCAACCTAGCGGCGGTTCGGAAGCACCGTCAATGCGGATTTTCCCAACGGGAAAACTCGATTCCGCCGATGTTACCGCCGGCCGGGGAGGTTTGAGACCGAAATGCGCCGGCCGATTTCACTTGAAATGCGTCGCGACCCGGTGCCCTTTCGTTGGCATGAAGACGATTCGCATCGCTCTCTTCTCCGCACTGATCGCGGTGCTGGGTTCCTCCTGCATGACGCTCGACATGATCGCGCACGCCGAGGGCAAGCCGCCGCCGACCGACCCTCACGGGCGGCCCTACGACGCGATGCCGGGTTACTACGCGCTGGTGCCTCTCGTGCTCCCGCTCGACCTCATCACGCTGCCGATCCAGTTTTTCTATTTTCAGTCGGATCGCGAGGCGGCGGCGGGCGGCCACTCCTCCTACGACGATTCGCAGGCGCAGTTCTGAGCGGCGATTCGCAATCCGTGGAGCGTGAGCAACGGGTCCACGATGGCGATGCCGGGCAGCATGCGTGAGAGCGATTTCGCGTCGCCGCCGGTTGCGAGAATTCTCGGCCGGCGGCGGGGAAATGCCTCGCGTTGAATCGCCGAGAGGATCTCCGCCACGAGTCCACGGTAGCCGTGGAACGCGCCGGAGAGCATCGCCTCCGTCGTGGATTTGCCGACCGCCCTCCGGGGTGGTGCGAGCTTCACACGGGGAAGCAAAGCGGTGCGCTCGTGCAGGTAGTCGGTGAGGGCGGCGAGACCGGGGGCGATGACGCCACCGATGTAGGCTCCGTCGGCGGAGATCACGTCGAACGTCACGGCGGTCCCGAAATCCACCACGATCGCGGGTCTGCCGTGCATGGCGATGGCCGCGACCGCGTTGGCGAGCCGGTCTGCTCCGATTTTCTCCGGGCGGGGGAAATCGATGCGAATGAGATTTGCGCAGGCGTCGGGATTGAGCTCCAGCAACGGGGTGCGCAGGGCGCGCCGAATCGCGGCATTCCTCGTCGGAACGACCGAGCCGAAGACAGCCCGGGTGAATCGGAGTCCGGCCGTGACTGCGGCGAGTCGCTTCGCGGTGAGTTCGTTCGTCGGGATGCGGGTGACCGGTCCCAGGCGCACGCCCTGCGCGACGGCCAGCTTCGTGTAGGAATTGCTGACGTCGATTGCGAGAATGCGTTCCTCCGGACCGGATCGATGCGCGGCTGTCATCGACGGCCTTTACAGCCGCCGGCCACCGTGCCGCAAGCGCGGGATGCGAAGCAAATCAATGCTGGCCGGGATTTGCCGGAGGGCGCAGACCGCGTGGCTGCTGTGGAGCCGCCTGTGGGCCTGAGAGCTTCTTCGGGGCCGGGGTTTCGCTTTCGCTGGCGCCGGAGGAATGGGCGAGATCCTGTTCCTCGGGCGGGAGGAAGTTTTTGAAGCGGCCCTTGTCGATCGCCTTCATGAACGCCTCGTGCGGCGAGACGACGCCCTGCTGGAGCTGCTCCCAGATCGCGTCGTCCATGAACTGCATTCCCTCGGCGCGGCCACCGACAATGACGTCCTGCAGCTTCTGGGTGGCGCCTTCGCGGATGATCGCACCCGCGGCGCTGTTCACGACGAGGATTTCGTTGACCGCCACGCGGCCGGAGCCGTCCTGCTTCTTCATCAGAAGCTGGGCGATGACCCCCCGCAGCGAGGCGGAAAGCATTGTGCGCACCTGGGCCTGCTGATCCGCAGGGAAGACGTCGATCATACGGTCGACGGTCTTGCGGGCGTTGTTCGTGTGCAGGGTGCCGAAGACGAGCATGCCCGTCTCAGCGGCGGTGAGGGCGAGGGAGATCGTCTCGAGGTCGCGCATTTCACCGACGAGAACGATGTCGGCGTCCTCACGAAGCGCGGCTTTCAGGCCCGTGGGGAACGACTTCGCGTGTTCGGGCACCTCGCGCTGGGTGATGATGCTTCTCTTGTTGTTGTGCACGAACTCGATCGGCTCCTCGATCGTGACGATGTGCCGTGAGAAATTCGAGTTGATGTAGTCGATGAGCGCCGCAAGCGTCGTGGACTTGCCGGAGCCGGTCGGACCCGTGACGAGCACCAAGCCGCCGCGCAGCTTGCCAAACTCCTTGATGACGGGCGGAACCCTGAGCTCCTCGAGCGTGAGGATCCTCGTTGGAATCAGACGGAACACCGCGCCGTAACCGTGAGCCTGCTTGAGGTAGTTGCAGCGGAAGCGCGACTCCTCGTTCATCTCGTAGGCAAAGTCGAGGTCTCCGGATTCCTCGAACGCCTCCCACCGCTTCGGCGAGCAGATCTCGCTGAGCATGTAGGTCATTTCGTCGCGGGTGAGGATTTCCTCGCGAATGGGCACGATCTCGCCGTGGCGGCGGATCTTCGGAGGCTGTCCCTCGGACAGGTGAAGGTCGGAGGCTCCGGCTTCGACGAGAACGTGGAAAAACTGATCGATGTAAGCGGCCATGGAAAACTAGGCGGCGAGGCCGACGGTTTGACGCATCTGCTGTTTCTGCTCGGCGCGGGAGACGGCCTCCTCGGCGGTTATGATTCCCGCATGGAAGAGCTCGGCGAGCGAGTCGTCCATAAGCTTCATGCCAAGGCGCTTTCCAGTCTGGATGACGCCGGGGAGCATGAACGTGCGTGCTTCGCGGATGAGGTTGGCGACGGCGGGGGTGTTGACGAGAATTTCCAGCGCAAGGGCGCGTCCCTGGCCGTCGGCTCGGGGAACGAGCTGCTGGGAGATGATGCCGCGGAGCGATTCGCTGACCATGATGCGGATCTGGTCGCGCTGGTCCACGGGGAACACGTCGAGCACACGGTCGAGCGTGCGTGCGGCGTTCGCGGTGTGAAGGGTGCCAAGCACGAGGTGACCCGTTTCCGAAGCGGTGATCGCGAGCTGGATCGTCTCGAGGTCGCGCATTTCACCCACCATGATGACGTCCGGGTCTTCACGAAGGGCGCCGCGAAGCGCCGCCGCGAAGGACTTCGTGTGGGTGTGAACTTCGCGCTGCGTCACGTGGCATCCCCGCGATGGGATGACGTATTCGATGGGATCCTCCAGCGTGATGATGTGGTCGTGGCGGGAATTGTTGATCTCCTCCACGAGGGCCGCGAGCGTCGTGGACTTGCCACTGCCGACGGCGCCGGTCACCAGCACGAGACCGTTGTGATACTGGGTGAGAAGCTTGAGCGACTCGGGCAACCCGAGTTCGTCCATCGTTCGCAGATTCGAGGAAATGATTCGGAAGGTAAGATCCAGGCCGAGTCGCTGGCGGACAACACTGGTTCGGAAACGACCGATGTCGTTGGCATACGCGAAGTCCACGTCGCCGATCTCCGAGAGATGGTGCTTCTGGGCCGCGGTGAGAAATCCCATCGCGAGCTTCTCGGTCTCCTGCGCGGTGAGGGGGGGGGCGTCGTCCCAGATCGGCTGGAGGATGCCGTAACGGCGCCACATGGGCGGGGAATTCACGCTGAGGTGGATGTCCGAGGCATCATGTTCCTTGCCCACGGCAAGGTATGCATCGACGTGCGGAAGATGGTGCGCGGGGTCAGTCAGGGGAGTATCGCTCACAGGAAAGGATTCACTTAAACCGGGAATTCAGGGCGGACAATCGAAATTCTTCGAGTCCATGATCTCCCTCGCAACGTGCGGGGATCACTCCATTGGTGATGGGGCAGGACAAAAGTTCCCCAGGGTCGGCGGGCCGTCAAATGACGGGAGAAATTGCGCTCCCTCCGCGAGCCTGCCAATTTGCGGCAAACGCGCATGGAAATCGCCTTCATCCTCCTGTTGCTGACGGCTGCGGTGATTCTCTTCTCGCGCGAGACACTGCCGGTGGATCAGGTCACCTGGCTGATGCTGATCGCCTTGGTGGCAACGGGAATTCTCACTCCCGCCGAGGCCTTTGCCGGATTTGCCAGTGACATCATCGTGATTCTGGCGTCGGTTTTCGTGATCAGCGCCGGGCTTCGGGAGACGGGGTTCGTGGATGTGCTGGGAGACCGAATCCAGCGCGTGAGCGGCGGGCGGCCGGGGCGC
>CALGTD010000153.1 GCA_937901895.1 uncultured Spartobacteria bacterium
AGAAGCAGGAATGTCCCCAGTCGCTGCACGAGCGGCTGGCGGTAGCTGCGGAGTGCCAGACTGAACGCCACGACCGCCGCGATGAGCAGGAGGGAGGAAATCATCCGGGGCGGATGCTATGGGTATTCAGAAATTTCTCAAGCTGGCGGACGTCGAAATCCGGCAGCACTTCGCCCGTGGCGAGCTCCAGCGTCGGCGTGAGACGCTGGCCGGAAATCTCGATCATCCGCCGGTAGTTCGCCGGATCCGCCTCCACGTCGATTTCCTCGAACGAATAGCCGCGCTCTTCGAGCCAGCGAATCGCGTCGATGCACCACGGACACCAGGTCTTGACGTAGAGCTTCATGAATCCGGAAACGTTATCTCCGTGTTTTCAGACTTGCGAGCGCAGGATCTCCGGTTATTCTCCCCGTTCTCCCAAAGGCGCGTTCGTCTAACGGTTAGGACACGGCCCTCTCAAGGCCGGTATAGGGGTTCGATTCCCCTACGCGCTGCCAATTCGGCCTTTTGCCGAATCCGGTGAAAAGCTCCATCGACGGGCACGGAATTCGTGATTCTGGGGCGACGACCCGCCTTTTGCTTTCGATAACTGGCGGAGGGGGTGGGATTCGAACCCACGGTCCCTTGCGGGACAGCGGTTTTCAAGACCGCCGCAATCGACCACTCTGCCACCCCTCCGAGGCGGCTTCGCCGGCGCCCTGCCGGCGGTTGAAAAACTGGCGGATGGGGCGGGATTCGAACCCGCGGTGAGTTTCCCCACACACGCTTTCCAAGCGTGCGCAATCGACCACTCTGCCACCCATCCGTGATGGAAAGCCCGGAATATTCCATGCCGGGCCGGGCATGGCTACTGCAAAAACTACCGGGAGGCCAGTCCGAAAGCTTCGTGCGCGAGATTGGCCGCCTCCTGGATGCGGTCTTCGTCGATAATGACCGCCGTCTTGATCTCCGAGGTGGAGATCATCTGGATGTTGATGCCGCCCTTCGCGAGGGCCTCGAACAAGGTCGCCGCGACGCCGGAATGCGAACGCATGCCAATGCCGACCACGCTGAGCTTGGCGATCCCGCCTTTCCGGATGACGCCGCCGGCGCCGATCTCCCGGACGACGTCGTCGAGCAGCGAACCGAGCTTGTCGAGTTCGTCCTGGTTCATCGTGAACGAAATGTCCGTCGTGCCGCTGCTGGAGACGTTTTGCACGATCACGTCGATGATGACGTGCGCATTGGCCAGCTCGGTGAAGATGCGCGAGGCGGTGCCCGGTTTGTCCGGCACGTTGCAGATGGTCACCTTGGCCTGGTTGCGCTCGATGCTCACGCCGCGAACGACGACGTTTTCGAGACTGGGATTTTCCGCTGTCACGATGGTTCCTCGGTTGTCATTGAAACTGCTCCGCACCTCGAAGGGAACGTTGAACTTCTGCGCGAACTCGACGGAGCGCGATTGCATGACCTTCGAGCCGCTGCTGGCCATCTCGAGGAGTTCCTCGTAGGCGATCATGTCAATCTTGCGGGCGGTCGGCACGATGCGTGGATCGCAGGTGTAGATGCCGTCGACGTCGGTATAAATCTCGCAGTTGGTTGCGCGGAGCGCGGCCGCGATGGCGATGGCCGTGAGATCGGAGCCGCCGCGACCGAGCGTTGTGATATTGCCCTGCAGGGTCTGACCCTGGAAACCTGCAACGATGACGATCATGCCGTCGTTGAGATATTTCCGGATCTGACGGGGCGTGATGTTTGCAATCTTCGCCTTCGTGTGAATTCCGTCCGTAATGATTCCAGCCTGCGCCCCGGTGAGGGAAATGGCGCGACCGCCCATCGCATTGATCGCCATGGCAGTGAGCGCGATGGTCGTTTGCTCGCCGGTGGCGAGGAGGACGTCGAGCTCGCGCTCGGAGGGACGATCGGACACCGCCTTTGCGAGCTTGAGCAGACTGTCGGTGACGCCGGACATCGCGGAGACGACGGCAACGACGGAATTTCCCGCCGCCTGGGTGGCGAGAATGCGTCGCGCGATATTTTGAATGCGCTCGGGCGTGCCGACGGACGTGCCGCCGTATTTCTGAACGATGATGGACATGGAAGACTGCTGCGCGACGGGATCGCGCGAGCCGGGAATCATTGGCCCGGTGCCGGGACTCGTCAAGCGGACAGCGCGCGCCGCACGGAATCGATGGTCGGCTCCGCCTCGATGGGCGCGTAGTGACGGTGCGACATCGCGGTGTCGGAGTCTTTCAACCCATGGCCGGTGACCGTGCAGACGATCGTCGCTCCCTCAGGGATGGAGGGCAGGGGATTCGTCGGGGAAGGTGACTCCAGGGATTTGAAAAGTCCGGCGATCGACGCGGCGCTGGCAGGCTCGACGAAGATGCCTTCGTTCTGCGCAAGCCATGCCTGGGCATCGAGAATTTCCTCGTCGGTCACGATGTCGATGCAGCCGGCGGATTCGGAAATCGCCGCTGTTGCCCCCTGCCAGCTTGCCGGATTGCCGATGCGAATCGCACTGGCGGCGGTCTCCGGGTTCTCGATGACGCGGTTGTGAAAAATCGGAGCCGATCCGGCAGCCTGGAACCCGATCATGCGGGGCAACCGGCTGGAGCGGCCCGCATCCTGGAACTCGCGGTAGCCCTTCCAATACGCGGTGATATTGCCGGCATTGCCGACGGGGAGGATGTGAACATCCGGTGCGTCGCCGAGTTCGTCGATGATCTCAAATGATGCGGTCTTCTGTCCCTCGATCCGGTCGGGATTGATCGAATTCACAACCGCAACGGAACCGTCCGCGCCGAGTTCGCGCACAAGGCGCAATGCGTCGTCGAAATTGCCGCGAATGGCGACGGCGGTCGCACCGTAGACGAACGCCTGGACGAGCTTGCCCATCGCGATTTTTCCAGCCGGGAGAATGACTGCGCACTTCATGCCACCACGTGCGGCGTAGGCTGCTGCTGCGGCGGACGTGTTGCCTGTGGAGGCGCAAACCACCATGGTCGCGCCCGCCTCGGCGGCCTTCGACATGGCGACCGTCATGCCGCGATCCTTGAACGAACCGGTGGGGTTGAGGCCCTCGTATTTCACGAAGACCTTGCGTCGCGCGCGCTCGGACAGGCGCGGGGAATGAATGAGCGGTGTCGAACCTTCGTTGAGCGAGATGACGGGCGTCGCGTCCGTGACGGGCAGATATTCGCGGTAGCGGCTGATCACGCCGCGGTCGTGCAAAGGGAGGTTCATTTCGAAAAAGTTTCCACAGGGAAGAGGACCGGCTCTCCATGCACACAATCGAGCGACGCGATCCGTGCAACCGCATTCTGTGTCCGGCCGAAGGTCGCATCGTGAAGCATGAGAACGAGAGGCAGAGGACCGCCTTCGTGACCTTCCGGCTGAATGACGGAGGAAATGCCGATTCCCGCCTCACCGAGGATGCCGGCGATTTGAGCAAGAACCCCTGGCGTGTCCTGAACCACGAGTCGGAGATAAAATGGAGAAATCACGTTCTCGACCGGAGCGAGGCTCCCGTAGAGTTCGTGGGACGTGAAGCCGTAGCAACGACGCGGGGAGTGCAATGTGACGACCGTCTCCGCGAGATCGGCGATCACCGAGCTGGAGGTGGGATCCTCGCCCGCGCCGCGACCATAAAACAACGCCTCGCCAACGATGTCGCCACGCAGCCAGACGGCGTTGAACACCCCGTTCACGGACGCGAGGACGTGACTGCGCGGAATCAGGGTCGGGCAAACGCGCACCTCCACCTCCTGACCGGCGTCGGCCTTGATCGTGGCGAGGAGCTTGATCTGGTAGCCGAGCTGCTCGGTGAATCGGATGTCCTGCAGCGTCACCCGCTCGATGCCATCGACGTGGATGCCGTCCGCGCGCACCCAGAATCCATAGGCGAGCGACGCGAGGATGATCGCCTTGTGCGCGGCATCCCAGCCGTTGATGTCGAGCGTCGGGTCCGCCTCGGCGTAGCCGAGCGACTGAGCCTCTGCGAGCGCATCCCGGAAGTCGAGATCCGCGGCGGCCATGCGGGTGAGGATGTAGTTGCTTGTGCCGTTGAGGATGCCGTAGAGGCTCTGAAATTTGTTGCCAATGAGTGCCTCGCGGACCGTTTTGATGATCGGAATGCCGCCCGCAACCGCCGCCTCGTAGAAAATGGGAACGCGCTTCTCACGGGCCAGTTCGAACAGCTCGGCACCATGCTCGGCGAGCAGCGCCTTGTTGCCGGTGACGACGACTTTTCCGGCCTCGATCGCCTTCCGGACGAAGGCGAGGGGCGTGTCGATGCCACCCATGAGTTCCACGACGATACGAATGTCCGGATCGGTGAGAAGGTCGTCCAGATTCGTGGTGAACAACTCCCGGGGAGCCTCCACGCCGCGCGATTTTGCGAGGTCGCGCACGGCGATGCGGCGGATCTCGAGGCGCGCGCCAAGCCTGCGCTCGAGCAGGTCGCGATTTGCCTCGAGGTTCTTGTAAACCCCTCCGCCGACGGTGCCGAAGCCAGCCAGTCCAATACCGATCGATTCCATGGAAGCCGGACAGATTCGACGACCGGCGGCGGGAGGTAAAGAGGTTAGTTGCACGTCGCGGGCGAAGACGGAAGTGGGGTCCAGCGCTGGTGGTGCACCCCGCCGCGCCGTCTCAGCGCGTGACGCGTGTGACTACCGATTCCACTTGATTGCAACCACGTGCCGCCAGCAGCCGCGAAGCGCGGCGCCGGGCTCGGTCGACCAGTCGAGCAGGGCGCGTGCGGCTTCGGTCTCGCCGTCAGTATCGAGCTGCATGGCGATCCGGGTGGCGATACGCATTGGCGATTCAGCCTCATCGAAACTCCGTCCCTCGCGAACGATCTTGAAGCCGCCATCCTCGAGCCACGTCGCAAGTTTTCCACCCGCGGCGGTGTCGATCCCGTTCGCTTCCAGCTGCGTCCGGTAGGCGGCAATGGCCCCGAAAGCCCCGGGCGTCGGTTTCTCCATCCGCAACTCGTCCCAGTCGAGACTGCACAACGCGATCTGTGCGCCGGGGCGCAGCACGCGGCGGAGTTCCGCCAGCGCGGACGCCGGATCCGGGAGGCGCTCAAACAGTCCATGTGAAAACACCAGGTCGAACGAATCCCGCTCGAACGGCAGATCATACACGCCCCCGGTCACGAATCGCGCATTCATGAGCTCCAGTCCTTCGGCGAGCCGTGCCGCCCGTGCAATCTGCGCGGCATCGCGGTCGATGCCGGTCACGCGTCCCGGCATCACGGCCTGTGCGATGTCCCGGGTGATCGAGCCCGAGCCGCAGCCGGCATCCAGGACTTCGAGTCCGCGATCAAGCAGCGGCAGCAGGAAGGCGGCGTGCGACTCGAGAGTGCGCGACGACAAAAAATCAACGGCACTCCGCGTGAAGCCTGGGTTGCGTGTGGGTTCGGGACGCCGCGTTCGCGGCGGGTTTTCCGTGGTGGTTTGCATTGGTCGGTTTGGTCATCCGGCCTCGTTGCGATCCGCGGAAAATAAAAATCCCACGGCCGCTTTCAGCCGTGGGTTGCTTTGGTTTCGGTTTGTCAGTGAAGCATCACCCCATCCGAAGCGAACCCGCGGCGTCGCGCGCGACGGCGGCGACGACGAAGGAGGCTACGAGAATGGAGACGTGCTTCAACACTGCCTGCCTATGTAGGCGAGGGAAGGGCGTTTGTCAATGTGCACATCGCGGGGCGGGGAAATTCCGTGGGCGGTCAGGGAAAAAGAAAAGGCGCTCCGTGACTGGAGCGCCTTTTGAGGAGTTGCTGAAAACGCTCCTTATTCCGCCGCCTTCTTCGGCGCGTTGGCATTCAGCTTCTCGATGACGCCGGCGCTGAAGTCCATGTCATCGCGGGAATAGAGAACCACGGGGATCTGACCGGCGCTGAGGCCCGACTTGTCGAGGACAAGGTCATAGCCCTTCGCGGTGATCTGCTCGTTCACGACCTTCATGATGTCGTCGATGATGTCCTTGCGCATGCGGAGGAACTGCTCCTG
>CALGTD010000154.1 GCA_937901895.1 uncultured Spartobacteria bacterium
GGACGTTGGAAGGCACGTCGATGCCGTGCAGGAGGAGGTTGGTCATGCACAGCACGTGCGGCAGGTGCTTTTTCTCGATGCCGGAGAAGCACTCCTGGATGGTGCGTTCGTCCGCCTCGGTCCTGGCCTGTTGGCGGAGGTGCTCGATGGCGCACACGAGGAAGCCGCCGGTGCCACAGGCGGGGTCGAGGATGGTCTCGCCGAGACGGGGATTGACCTGCTCGACGATGAACTGGGTGACGGCGCGCGGGGTGTAGAACTCGCCGGCATTGCCCGCGGACTGGAGATCCTTGAGCAGCTTCTCGTAGATGTCGCCAAACATATGGCGGTCATCGGAGGCGTTGAAGTCGATGCCGTTGATCTTGTTGATGACCTGGCGCATCAACGTGCCGTTCTTCATGTAGTTGTTGGCGTCGGCAAAGGTCGTCCGAATGAGGACCGCCATCCGGTCGGAGCCGGAGAGCGTTTCCAGCGCCGGGAGCAACTCGCCATCGACAAACTTCAGGAGCGGCTCGCCGGTGATGCCTTCCTCGTCCGCGGCCCAATGGCGCCAGCGGAATTTCTCCGGCAGCGGAGATTTGTAGTCGTCCTGGAGGAGTTCGAGCTGGGTCTCGCGGTCGTCGAAGATTTTGAGGAAGAACATCCACGCCATTTGCTCAAGCCGCTGGGCATCGCCGTAGGTGCCGGCGTCCTTGCGCATGATGTCCTGGATGGTTTTGACGAGATTGGAGACGTTGGGCATGGGAAAATGGTTTGACTGAAGAGTGAATTTGAGGAAGCTTGTGGGCAAGTTGGACTGGAAAATTCCGGTCGGCGCTGGGCTTCTGGGATTTCCCGGAGGCCCTTCGCATTTTTTCAGGGAAGGATTTTCAGGCCCCACCCCGGGATTTTCCCGGTGGGACTGCGGCGGAATTTGGTTTCGATGATGTCGTAGGCGCGATTGGGTTGGTCCGGTCGCAGATATTTCAACGCCACCGGGCGGGCCATGAGGTCGGCGAGTTGAAGGCCGGCGGAATTCGACGATTTCGGAATCATGACCAGCCGCAAGGGCATCGGCCGACACAGGACATTCGCGCCGTCGCAAACCCGACGAAAGGCGAGCTCGAGATCGGCATCCTCGCGGCGACCACGCTTTTCCACCACGATAGCGGTCTCTCGTTCGGCTTGCCCCATGCTTTCCAAGTAGCGGAAAACACGCTCAAGACCGGTTTCAAGGGCATAGTCATAAGGGTTCACTGGCACATGATAGCGGTCGGCGTATTTTTCCTTGTCGATGACGACCGCCACAATCGTGGCCGGAAGCTCCTGCATTTGAGCTGTGAGTTCTGTCATGAAGCGCTCCCGCAAGGGACGCTGAAGGAGAAATAGAAAATCGCCGGAAGGCTTTCGAATTTCGTGCTCGTGCAGAACCACTTCATCGTGACCCCAGAAACTGAACTTAAAACGCTGCAATTCCGGGCAGACACGGTGGACGTAATCGGCCTTGGAGAGAATGGCGAAGAGAAGGACAAAGACGGGAAATTGCGGGTCAATTCGAGCCAGGCTGTGATCACCGCTCTCATCGACGAATACCAGGTAATCGCTGAATGTTGACGCGGCAGGCATGGGTCAGGCTGCTTCCTGGTAAAGAGCGGTTTCGAGTTCGCGGATCGCCGCGAGATAGGCGGCTTTTCCGCCGAAGAGGTTGATGATTTCGACGGGAGTGCCGAGGGAGCGTAGTGGATCGACTTTGAGGATTTCGAGAGATTCGATGCTAGTAAGGCCGGCATCGGAGTATTTTTCGAGAAGCGCTTCAAGGACAGCACGGGCCTTCGCCTCGTATTTGCCGAAAATGTCGCGCTTCTTCACCTGCGCGGCGCGTTCCTTGCGGGTGAGCGGCGGGCGGTCGAATGCGATGTGGCAAACGAGATCGAAGGGATCGAAATCCTTTCCGACCTGTTCGGCGAGTTCGTCGAGGAAGACGCCTTGCTTGGCCAGTTCCTCCATGATCGGCTGTTTGCGCTCGGCGCTGGTCCACTTGGTCAGGAACGCGTCGAGCGAGGCGTAGTGTTTCAGGACGGTCTTCCTCGTGTAATCGGTGAGCGATTCGGTGATGAGCTTCCCGTTTTCGTCCAAATACTGGACCCGTTCCACAGAGACGCTTACGGGGACGTTATCCACGTAGTAACGTGTCGGAGGCGGAGTAGGTCCATCGTCGTAGGGTGGCGAATCCTCATTCAACACGTGCTTGTCCGATAACTCGTCTCCGGTTGGCAGAGGAGGCAGGTCATTGGGTGGAATTGGCGGATCATCCGGACCGGGTTCGTAGATTTGCACAGGATCCCCATCGAAAGCGGGATCGGCGAACAGCGCGGTCGCCCCGCGAAAATCCATGATGGTGAAGAAAAACTTCCCGTAGTCTTCGTTGATGCGCGTGCCCCGCCCAATGATCTGCTTGAACTCGGTCATGGAGCCAATGCTCTTATCGAGAACGATGAGATGGCAGGTCTGCGCGTCCACCCCAGTGCTCATGAGCCGGGACGTGCAGGCGACGACGGGGTAGGTCGCCTCCGGATCGATGAAGTTATCGAGTTGGGCCTTGCCCTCGTCGTCATCACCGGTGATGCGCATGACGTATTTGCTATTGGCCGCGGCGAGGTCCGCGTTGGCGTTGACCATTGCCTGCCGCATGCGCTCGGCGTGGTCGGTTCGTTCGCAAAAGATGATGGTCTTGGCAAAGCGGTTGGTGGCGCGCAGATACTCGGTGACTTTGGCGGCGACCAGTTCGGTGCGTTTTTCGAGGATCAGGTTCTTGTCGTAATCGCTGAGGTTGTATTCCCGGTCCTCGATGAGCTGGCCATATTTGTCCACCTGGCCGAGTGAGGGGCGCCAGCCGAGGATGTCTTTGTCGAGACCGATGCGGACGACTTTGTAGGGAGCCAGGAAGCCATCGCTGATGCCTTGGCGCAGCGAGTAGGTGTAGATCGGTTCGCCAAAATATTCGATGTTGGAGGCAGTCTTCGTTTCCTTCGGCGTGGCGGTGAGACCGATCTGGGTCGCAGAAGAGAAGTA
>CALGTD010000155.1 GCA_937901895.1 uncultured Spartobacteria bacterium
ACTGTCTCCCAATAGATTACACAGCTCCAAGCCGTCTAATCTAGGAAAGACCCAAGCGTATTACGCTAAACTGCGCTTGATAATTCAGATCGCGTGAATTCCCGCCTACGAAAGACCGGGTTGATGCCCTGATCCGGGGATGCTGCCGCCCTTGGTCGCGACACGGGGAGGGACGGTTGCTGCCTGCAACGATTTCCTACCGTGTTCTTAACGCCCGAAGGGATTTCAGGCAAGTTCAATTGGTGGCGATGCGTGCAGGTTTCCGTAGCGTCGACCCAACTCCCTCTTTGAGAGCAAGAATCCGGCCCGGGGCGCTGACGTCTGATTCACGACTGCCCGGGGCTTGAGCATGCGGGCTCAGCCTTTACGCTCGGGTCGCGAATGGGCTTTTCGGATTTGGTCCGCTCCGTAGTCCCTGGAAAGCAACGATGGTAGTGGCGCATCGGGGCAGGTAATTCGTCGCGATCCCAAGGCTACAGACACAGCGCTATTTCGAGTCTGTTTGAGGTGCATCCCTCAGAGCGGGCATGGTTGCCTCCGGCGGGGTTCGATTGCGAACCCTTGTCATTCCGGCGGTTCCCGCTCATGTTGTCGTTTTCCAAAAAATGGCCAACTACGATCTCATCGTCATCGGCGCCGGACCGGCTGGGTATGTCGGAGCCATCCGCGCTGCGCAGCTTGGGAAGAAAGTCGCTGTCGTCGATTTCGAACGCGGCGGCGGCACCTGCAACAACTACGGCTGCATTCCCACCAAGGCGTTGCTGAAGAACGCCGAGCTTTACCACGCGATGAAGCATCGCGCGGCGGAGTTTGGTTTTCGAATCGAGGGTCTCGATTACGACTGGGAGAAGATCATTCAGCGCTCCCGCACGGTCTCGGAGAAGGGTTCGGCGGGCCTCGACTACCTCTTCAAAAAGAACAAGATCGACTTTCTTCGTGGCACGGCCTCGCTCGATCGCGCGGGGGAGGTAAAGGTCACCGCCGCGGATGGCAAGGCGGAGACTCACACGGCCGGCAAGATTCTCGTCGCCACCGGCTGCGTCTCGCGCGAGATGCCGGGCTTCCCGTTCAACGGCAGGACGGTGATCAGCTCCAAGGACGCGCTCCAGCTCAAGACCCAGCCGAAGTCTGTGGTGGTCATCGGCGCGGGAGCGATCGGCATCGAGTTTGCCTACTTCTGGAACGCGTTCGGCACGAAGGTAACCGTTGTGGAGATGATGCCTAACATTCTGCCGGTGGAAGACACGGAGATTTCCGTCGCCGCGGAAAAGGCGCTGAGCAAGCAGGGCATCACGATCCTCACCAATCACAAGACCACGAAGACCGAGGCCACGGACGGCGGAGTGAAAATCACCGTTGCCGACGCCAAGGGGGCGGAGAAGACGCTCGAAGCCGACCTCTGCCTCGTGGCCATCGGTGTGGCACCCGTGCTGCCCGGAGGGGCTTTAAAGCTCGGTCTCACGGACCGCGGCTACATCCAGACGAACGACAAATACGAGACCTCCGTGCGCAATGTCTACGCGGCCGGCGACATCATCGGGCCCCCGTGGCTCGCGCATGTCGCCAGCTACGAGGCCACGCAGGCCGTGGAAGGCATGTTCATTTCCGGTTACAAGCCGAAGAAGGTCACGCTCTTCCCCGGCTGCACGTATTGCCATCCCCAGGTCGCCAGCATCGGCCTCACCGAGCGCGCGGCTAAGGAGAAGGGTTTGGACTTCAAGGTCGGCAAGTTTGCGTTCATGGCGAGCGGCAAGGCCCGGGCAATCGGCGAAACTGATGGCTTCATCAAGCTCATCGTGGGAGCGAAGCACGGTGAGATTCTTGGTGCGCACATCATCGGGGATACCGCCACGGAGTTGATTGCGGAGCTCGGTCTGGCCATCAACAGCGAACTCACGATCGACGAGATCCACGCTACGATCCATGCTCACCCGACATTGAGCGAGGCGGTTCATGAAGCCGTGCTCAGTGCCGAGGGGCACCCGATTCACTCGTAGGAAAGTTCCGAGCTTGATGAAGAAGCCGTCGGCAGGCGCCCTGCGCTCCCGGCGGCTTTTTCGTTGTCAGACCCTGTGGTTTTCCAGCAGGCGGTAGGACGGGCTCCACCCCCTCGCACGCGGTAAGTCTGGACGTTCACGATTTCCGGTTTTCCATCCCCGCGGTTTGGAAGCGGTCGCTTCTCCGGGGATTTGTTCACAACGTTAAGAAAAAGAATTTTTGGAATGTCGAAATCCTTCTTCTTCTTAAAGGTGTGAGCAACTCGATCAGGGCGTGTTCCTCGCTTTATTCAAGGGCGTTCCACGCCAAAAAGACGTTGTGAATAGGGGACCACCCCGATGCCGGGTAGCGGGAACATTCTTCCGCGAAGGCCGAAATTTGCACAAACAGCGGCAGGGATTCGCACGTTATTCACATGTTTCTCACCGGGCTGACGCGGGGAAGAGCCGGCGGTGATCAGGGAGTGTATTGGCCAACGACAATCGTCGTGAAGTCATAGCTCGTGAGTTTGGCCTGGCCTTTGATCGCGGTCTGGGTGCGGCCCTTGCTCTGTTTGACGGAAAGCAGCTGGACGCCTCGGTTGGCAACGGATCCGGATCCGGAATACGAGCGACGGGTGAATTTCCGGAGCCCGACATCCACGCCTTCCTCGATGGTGATCTCCACGGACAGCAGACCCGACTTCAAGGATCCCGAGACATCGGCGCGTTGATTGGACAGCCGGGTCGAATTCGCGAACTGGCCATTGCCGGGGACACCGAGGCTTTGAACAAAGACCACGTTGCCACCGCGCAGAGCGGGGACGTTTGTTTCGGTGCGGTCGGAGTTAGTGATCTCGAGCAGATTGACCTGCTGGAGAGCGGCGGCAACCGCGTCGGGGTCGCGAGCATCTGAAAACTGGAGCACCGCGATGTCGAGGCGGCCGGCAAGCACGGAGGAGGAAGCAAAGAGGGCAACGGCGACGGCGGAAAGGAGCGTGCGCATTCGCAAAGGCTTCCCAGAAGCCTCCGAACCGTGCAACAGAATTCCATGCCCGTCGAGGAGAGGGAATGGAAGGCCAGTGATGGCTCGATGCTTCGGATGAAGGTCTGGCTCCCCGCCGATGGACCAAAGGCGTGGATCGTTGCCATGCATGGATTGAATTGTTGTGTCGACGACTGGCAGCCGCTCGCAGGGGCCATGCTGAACAGCGGTGTCGCGCTGGCGGCGTGGAACCTTCGCGGACAGGGACTCGACCCGAATCCGTCCCGACGCGGCGCGTGGCTGGACGTGCACGGAATGATCGCAGACCTCGAGCGGTTTCTGGATGAGATCAAGCCGGAGAGCCGGTCGTTGTTCCTGACGGGAGACAGCATGGGGGCGTTGCTGGCGTTGAGGGCAGCAACGGATCCGGGGGTCCGGGAGAGGATCTCCGGGCTCATGTTGTTTGTGCCGGTCGTGGCGCTGGCGCAGCGAAATCCGCCGTGGATCAAAGGGGTCTTGCGACTGGTGTCGCGGCTGTGGCCGTCGCTGCGATTAAACCCGAGCTGGCTCGTGCATGGACGCGCGCACACGCCGCAGCTGACGCGGATAGCGGCGCGGCAGGTGGCGTTCGAGTCCGCACCTCATCGCATCCATCGGCAGACGCCAGGATTTCTGGCCGACATGGGGGACTTGATTGAATCCGCCGGACCGGCTGCGGAAGCGCTGACAGTGCCTGTGGCGGTGTTCTCCGCGGGGCGGGATGTGTTCGTTCGAACCTCCGACACCGAAGCATTTTTCCGTCGGCTGGCCGCGAAGGACAAGACCCACTTTCATTATCCGGAGGGCTATCACCAGCTGCTCCACGACTTGGATGCGGGCAAGGTGGTCGCGGATGCGGTGCGGTGGGTCCATCAACGATCGTGATGTCGCATCCGAAAAAAGGAAAACGCCGCCCTGATGTTCGGCAGGGCGGCGTTCCAAAGAACAAACCGGATGGTTTGAGAGTGACTTAGAAAGCGATGCGAAGACCGCTGCGGAAGTTGCCCACGTTGCCGGGGCCACCGTAGAAGTAGCGGCCATCGGCGAAGAGGCCAACGTTCGGCGTGAAGCGATACTCGAGACCGCCACCGACGTTACCGTAGCCAACGCAGGTGCCATCCCATGCCGCGCCGCCGCCGACCATCGCGTAAGGAGCGAGATTGAGCGAGCAGATCGGGTAACGGATGAAGAAGTTACCGGCGAGCGGGAGGTGCTCCGCGGTGCCGTTGTTGGAATACCATGCGGCCTCGTAGCCGATGCCGAAGTATTTCGCGAAGAAGAAATTCAGGCCGAAGCCGCCGCCCGAGCCCGTGCTGAAACGGGTGCCCTTGCCACCGTAGAAACCGGTGTAGAAGGCGTCGAGCTGGAATTCCATGTCGCGGAAGTTGCAATCGTCTTCGACGACAACAATTTCTTTTTCCTTGAAGGATGCCGTTTCGGTGCCGGCGAATGCCGAACCCGAAGCGATCACGACGCCAAGCGCAATGCTGCTGATGAGTTTTTTCATTTTCGGTTAAGGAAGAGTTGATGACTGAGCGGGAGAAGGTTAGGGAAAATCGTGCTCAGGTGTCAACCTGATTCCCTGGTAGTGGTCGCTGCGGGCGGTCCAGTGCGGTTACTCAGAGAGAACGTGTGGAGCTAAGGTATTTCCCCTAGGCGATTATTTGCGAACCACGCGAATCGTTTGAACACCGGATAGCGCCCCGACCACATCCTGCGCGCGAATTTGCACCTTGTTGCGTCCGGCTTTGATGCCACGAGCGGTGAGGGACCACTTGCCGTTGGAGGGAATCCGCACGGAGCGGAAGGACTTTTTGCCCACCCGCCATTCGATGGACGCGGCGCTGTCGGAGGCGGAGCCGGCGAGGCGCACGGAGCCTTTCCTGGTGGTGCGTTTCTTTTTCCCGTCGACTTTGAAAGAGAGCGCGGCCAGCCGCTGGGCGTAGCGTAGCCGGGAATTTGTGATGTCGTGATAGACGATCTTTGGACGATTTTTGGAATCGACCTGGATCTGGCAATAGCCGCCCGTCGAGCCGGCGGTGTCGACGTTCTCGATGGTCCACGAGGTGCGGCCGGCGGCGCGGCGGGCGCGATTTCCGACCGGGCGGCGCGCCTGATCGGCATCGCCCATGCCAACAGCCAGCGCCTGGTGCGGCTGATCAACGACATCCTGGATATCGAGAAGCTGGAGTCGGGGCAGATCGACCTGGACCTTCACCCCCTGGACATGCGCGAGATCGCGACGCGGTCCCTGGACGGCGTGGGCGGCTACGCCGAAGGACTGGGCGTCGAACTGCGGCTGGAGGACGGGCCGCCTGGGCCGGTGATGGGCGACGCGGACAGACTGATCCAGGTGGTGGTGAATCTGCTGTCGAACGCCGCGAAATTCTCCCCGGCGGGGGGCAGGGTCAAAGTCACGGTCATGCCCGAGACGCGGATCGTTCGGCTGAGCGTGCAGGATCAGGGACCGGGCATCCCGGAGGCGTTCCGCGCGCGGATATTCACCAAGTT
>CALGTD010000156.1 GCA_937901895.1 uncultured Spartobacteria bacterium
GCGGCGCGAGGGGAGCACCGGGAGCAGGTAGGCGACGCGGGAGAAGCTGTGGATGACGTCCGGTTGGAACTGGCGGACGGCGCGGCGGAGCGCGAAGGCGTTGCGAAGGATCTTGGACGCAGGAGCGGGCCAGGCGAAACGCGCATTGGCCGGGGCGGTCGAATCGGGATGCGCGAGCAGGGCGACCTCGTGGCCGGCGTCGCGGTATTCGCGCAAGAGGCTGTCGACGATGCGCTCGATGCCGCCGTAAGCGAAGGGCGGCACGGGGATCATGGGGTCGGCGGTGAGAAGGATGCGCACTATTTGGTCCAAGAAAGATTGGATAGCCGGGAGTCGTGACGCACGAAAATGATGTCGGTCTGCCAGGGGGCGCCGTCGAGCGGACGATGGTTCAAGCCGAAGATGTCGTAGGGGACGTATCCACGTTTCGAGCACGCGTCGATGACCCCGGTGACCAACGGGACCGGGCCGATGCGCAACCAGGAAACTTCAAGCATGAGAACTTCGATGTGTCCGAACCAATCTTCTGCGCCGCCGAGAACCTCGAGTTTATGGCCCTGGACATCAAGCTAGAGAAAGTCGCCGGGCCATCCGTTTGAGGCAATGACGTCTGCGACCGTGGAAACGCTAACGCGAATGGGAGCCGAGCCCGAATGCTCTTGGCCGACCAGACGGCTGTTGCTCTTGTCGAGCAAAAGGGAGGACTCGCCACTGTTTCGGTGCAGGGCGACGGGAGCGAGCCGAGCGTTTCCAAGTCGTCGGCCCAAATCCTGGAGCGGCACGACAAGGGAGGGCTGCGGCTCGAAGTAGTTCGGCTTCGGGAAAGATCTCGTGCGCGAGTGTGGCCAATGCCCGAGGTAAGCCCCACCGTCTATGATTCGGCGCGGCGAGAACCCGGCGTGCCGAAGGTTCTTCAGGCGGGCGGAGGGAGTGATCGCGCCGCAGCGGGCGCGCAGGCGCTCTTTCCAAGATTCCGGTAGATACTCGAACACGCTCATGGGGTGGGTGTCGTAGAGCGTAGAAATTCGCCCCAGGCAACGAGGTCGATCTCACTTCGTCCACGTTGGGCGGCGGGTATGTGGCCCGTGGATATGCATTCAAGGAGTTGAGGAAGAATCGTCAGGTAGGCGGGCGGTTTGTTCGTGGGGTGCAGGAGCCACGCGCGCGGATCGGCCAGGTTGAGACGGCGAAAACCGCGGGACCCCAGAGAGCGAAATAGAAGCATTTCGGGAGATGGGGGATAGCCGCGGTTCAGCCAGCGCCGCAGTCGGTATTCGGCCGTGAGGCGCCCGCGCGCGAGAGGGAGAAGAGGAGACAAGCGATGTCGATCGACCAGGAAACAGCGAGTGCTGAACCAGTCGTTGAGCCAGCCTGCGGGGACGTGTTCCAAGGGACGCCGTTCATGGATGGAGGGGAGATTGCGTTCCGGAGCCTGGTCCAAAGCAGGCGGACTGATACGCGGAGTGGCGAAGACAGCCTGTGGGTAGTGTTTCCAAACCTCGAGAGTAGCCAGCGCCCAGTCGTAACCGGAAGCCTGATACAGGCACATGTCGGCATCGTAGTGCAGCACGAAGCGGGTTGAGGGCGCATCGATTGCGGCCCAATACGGCATGTTGGCGCAGCCTCCGTAATCGAGGGTTTCCGCCATGTCTTCGGCGGTATATTTCCGGGCCAGCGCGGGGAAGAGGAACGAACCCGGTTCGAGCCAGACGAGTTCGTCGAAAAGACCGTCGCGTTGCAGGTGTAGCGCGAGCTCGCGCAGGCGCTGGACGCGGGCCGAGAATTCGGGCTCAGGCAATCTGCGATCAGGATCGAAAATGCGAGTGCGTTGTGGGCGACAGAGGTCGACTACCGCAATACGGTGCGCGACCTGCGGGTGTGCCCGGACCAGAGCAGGCACCGTCAGGTGGGCGTAGGCGAGATCTCCGGCCGAGAGGCTGATTTGAAGCGTGATTTCTTCGCCGGGGGCTGGCGGGATTTGATCGCCTGCGATCGGGTGGGCGGAAGAGGGCGAGGAAAAAGGCACCGGAGGAGAAAGAAGCGGAGCTGGTGGCGAAATTTCAGCGTGAACCGGATCGAGGGCGAAGTGGCAGCGTGGCGAATGCCGCGATCAGCTTGGATTGTTCGCGTTCCCAATTGAAGGTTTCGCGAGCCACGTCCCATGCGGTTTGGCGGGCAGCGGGATAGACGGAGGAGGCGAGCCACGCATCAAGGTCCTTGGCCGCGGCGACGGGGCAGGGCGCGAGGATTCTGGCGGCGTTATCCAACACGGGGGCGAACTGCGATTGCGCGGTGGTGGGCGTGAGCATCACCGGGACGCCGGCAAGGAGATAGGTGAAAAGTTTGTTGGTGAGGCAAAGGTCGCGATTTTTTGGGACGGATTGTTCGAGCGAGAGCCCGACATGAGCCGAGGCGGAAAGACGCACCATCTCATCGGCGGCGGCAGGCGGAAGGAAAAGAATCCGGCCCCGGAAGCCGGCGGTGCGAGCGGCGGCTTGCAGAGCATCGAGGTAGCCCGATTGAGGGAAACCGCGTAGATGCAGTTCTGCAGGGGTGCGGAGCCGGGCGAGCACCTGGATGAAGTCTTCAAGACCGCGGCCCGGCCCGATAGTTTGCGAGAACCAATAAAACACCGCAGGTGTGTCCCCGGACGGTGCAGGCAGCCTCGCGGGAGAGGCAGGTGCGTGAGAAAGGGGAAAAACGTTGAGCAGGCAGATGGGCGACACGCCGTAGACGCGGGTGAAAGCCGCTCCAATCAGCGGAGCCGCGCAGGTGACGAGAAGAGCTTTGGGCAGGAGAGAGCGGAGAAGGGCGCGCACCGCGGGCGCAGCGGGATTGTTAAGGGTTTCCTCTTCGTGCCAGTCCTCCGCATCGAAACCGAAACTGACGCCG
>CALGTD010000157.1 GCA_937901895.1 uncultured Spartobacteria bacterium
TCCTTGTTTTGTTCGACGGCGACTTCCGTTTCGAGTGCCGCGAGTTTGCGCCGTGTGGCTTCGAGTTCCTTAATGCGATCAGCGATCATTGTAGTTTCAGTTCATGAAATCGCCGCCTGAATGGCAAGATAGAAGGCAATATGCGAAGTGACGTAGTTCGGCTTTAACAGCCAAGCACGCGTGCGGGTTTCTGGGGTTGATGCATTGAGAAATTCAAGGGTGCACTGCATGCGTAAATGTATACACAACGTTTATATCGACTCTCAAGGTCCCTTGCGGGATGGACGAATTGCGCCCGGGTGATATTGTGTCTGCCAACATAGATGGAATGCCCTGCGCAGGCTACGTATGGCAGCAAACACCGACTCAACTCCTTCTCTCCTATGTCCATCCACAGAACGCATACGCCGATTCGCCCTATTGCACATTTGAACGAGCGGGAATAAACCAGATAGAATGCCTTCGGCCCGCTGACAGGCGATATCCTGCACTTGAAGAAATCCTAGTCAAAAAAGAGCGATATCCACTGCATTACCTCGGCCTTCACGACAATGTCGTTGGCCCGCTCTATCCGCGCAGGCGTGGAGAGGAGCCATATCTCTCGCTCCCGTTCTTCACCAATCCTGGCGATCTGATCGAGATCGTCATCCCGGCAAAATTCGATGAGGTTCCTCCCAAGCTGCGACGAGGCGTGAAAAACTACCGCACAGAAGAGCGGCGGTGCGGCTACTCGTGGGGTGAGCGGCACGGCGACGGGTGCATAATTCTCTCTCTTACGCACCCGCAGCATGCGCGGGTGGATACGAATCATTGTCATGCCGCACCATTTCAGGTCATGCCTGTGTTTTTCTCTCGTGAGCAACAAGGCCGCTATCCCCATGAAGAATTGATTCTAGGTGACGTAAATCGCTAGAAACAAGGTAACTATGGCGTCATAGAATGAGAGTTTCTAATTCCTGTCCAAGCTCGTTTGACCCAGTGAACGCGTTCTGGTGGAATGCACCTCCCCAGCGAAAGGAATCCCATGCTCTCCGGCTCACTCGTGGTCCTCAGCGGACCTTCAGGTTCGGGCAAAGACGCCTTTGTCGATGGCATCATTGATGCCGCTGCCGTGCCAGTCGTTCGTGCGAAGAAGATCACCACGCGAGCCCCGCGGCCAAACGAACGCAAGGAGAGTTCCTATGAGCACGTCGATGATTCCGTTTTCTGCAAACGCATTCGATCGAATCTGGTCCCATACTACTACGTGAAGAATAAGCAGTGGTATGCTGTGGATACGCACTTTCTTTTCGATCAGATTAGCAGCGGGAAAAACGTCATTCTTGTCTATTCTGATTACGAGACAGTTTCGTCTATGTGCTCGGATTTTGAGAAACACGATATCCCCGTTCGGCGCTGGCTTATCGAGGCGTCGCAGGCCGACCTCGAAGCACGAATCCGCGCGCGCAAACTCGGCACGGATGAAACAAAGCGGCGCGTTGCCGAGGTTGAGCGTGAACTCCATCAACTCAAGACGCTGCGCAAGCATTACCACGAGCACTTTTTCAATTCTAACTCTCCAACAGGTGTGCGACCCGAACACATCACGCGCGCACTAAGTCTTATTTTGCACTACTACGACCTCGCAAATAATGTCGTGACTGCGGATTTCGGCGAACCGGTCCAGCAGCGTGCATCCTTGTAGTGCGCGAACTGTATCGCGTGGCTCAAAACGATCAATGAGCGCAGCGGTTGGGTGGCGCCAAGCCAATCTACGTGGTCGCCTGCGTGATGAATTGACGTCGGCTTGTTTTTGGAGATGCTGGTGACATGAGGTTCCAGCCCGCCTCCATCGCGCGTTTAGCGTGTGTCTTCTTATTTGGAACTGCTGACACCTTCGCACAAATCCCCCTCTTGCGGCTGCTAGTCGGCGGGGCGGGTCGCGCGGCTACTGTTGAAGTCCTCGAAGCGGAGCTCCTCGCGGCACGAAGTGCCACGGTCGCAAGAACTGCTGCACAGACCGCTGGAATGACACGTGGGGCCACCTTTCGCCTCTCCGCTGCTCGCACGCCGTTTGCTGAAATCGAAATGGCAGAGTTGGGAGAGACTGGTTGGGCATTTCGGAATGGTCAGAATCAAATCCTGTTTCGTTCGAAAGTGGCAGGAGGCCGTATTAGCTACATGAACGCCGAGGGCGCGGAATTTGGGTATTCGGCCCAAACGCCTGGCGTCATGAGAGTTCAGCACTTTCGTTTAGCCAACGGTCAATCCCAATTGATCGGCTATGACGAAGTTGTTTCAACGTCCCGAGTCCGCCACTTTACTCGTGATGGAACATTCGTCGGCGATACCACGTTTGAGGTTAGCATGCCCCGGGAAGGCATCGCTGCCACGCTGCTTGCCATCGGATTTGTAGCGGCAGTTGAAAGCAGGAAGGCCGAGGAGCCCGCTAAAGGTATGGTGGCCTCGGCTAAACCGCCCACGCGTGGCCAACAGATTCGCTATGTCAGTTTCACTCTTCAGGCGTTCGAGATTCTTGATGATCGGGTAGTTCTTGCTTTTGAGCTCGAAAATACAGGGCGCTATAAAGCAGCGATTTCTCTTAGAACGCGGCGCCCCGTCAATGTGATTGATCCTGCAAACTGGCAGATACAATCAGAGGCTTACCTGAGTGATACACAAGGCCGTCGATTCGGTTTAATGGCTTCGGATTTGCCATTTGATCGTAATGACTGGTTTGTCCTGGACCCAATGTCGAAACGAACAACGACGTTCGCTTTTGCTAGGATGGGTCAGTCGCTTGGAAGCGTATTTTCGATCATGGTGCCTATGGGGATTTCTTGGGTAGATGACAGAAAAGAACAGCATACTGAGCAGTTTAGTTTATACATCAAAGACATCGACGCGTCAGGATATATCCGACCGCTAGGTCGGTAGCTCTGCAGTAGCATGTTCTCAGGAGACTATGGATTGGGGGCACCAGAAATGTCGGTCAATCAACCCGTCGGCTAGTTGTCGGCAGAACCTAGTTCGGTTCCACCCGTGAATAGTAGTCCAGAATTCGACGACGCGTATGACGCCAGGCTCGTTCTTCGCCTAAAATTGGGAGAGGAAGAGGCGATGATTGAGATCATGGATCGGCACCGGCCCCACGTCCACGCCTTCGCTCTAAGCATTCTAAACGACGCTGGAGAGGCGGAGGACATCACCAACAGCACATTCGCTTACGCTTATCGTAGATTGGAGGAGTTTCGAGGAGCATCCCTGGCGAGATGGTTGCGTCGGATTGCTGCACGTCTGGCATGCAAGCGTTACTGGTTCTTTTTTCTCGAATCGAAGATGGACGGCGCTGCGGTCGAGCGTCTTTTAGCCAGCGACAGCGCCACCGTAAACGCCCTCAAAGAGGCTGGGGATGACAGCTCGGAATTCACGGGAATCGTCGAGCGGTGCATCGCAAAGCTCGATCCTCAGCACCGCGAAATACTGCACCTAAGAAACGCTCTAAATCGCTCCTACTCTGAAATAGCTGACACGTTGGGAATCAATGTCGCAACGGTGAAAAGCCGGTTGCAGAGAGCCCGTGAAGCACTCCGCCAATCGATCGTCGATAGATCGTTGGAGATGGATGAAAGTGATGAAGACCCCGAGGAGTCAACCGAGCCCGACCAGAGCAACTAAGTGGTTCCACGTCACGGATGAATCCCTTCGAGCTTCGAGAGCGCCGCAAGCACCGCATCACGCCGATAAAGCCGACGCCGACCAAGGCGAATCACCGGTAGCAATCTGCGGGCGGTAAAATTCCGGACCGACCGCTCACAAATGTTGAGAAAAGCCGCAACCTCGCGCTCGCTCATGAGCACTGGCGGGTTCGCGCGAAGCTGCGCCATATCTGTGTCAGCGCCAGGCATTGTTACGAAAGGCTCGCGTTGTTTCGCGCAATCCACGACGGAACGACCGAAGATATTCGCGTTTCTGGTTGGCACTCATGTGAGCGGGCACAAAGGGACGCTCGAATGCACTTTCGTATTTATAGTCCGGCCGCGGGATCGGACGTCGTTGTTGTTTGTGCATGACGGGAAAATGGGCGCGCCACCCCGTTGACTTGTCTCCAGCCATCTATGTGTGGCGGTTCTTCCGACATGTCCTATCAGCAGTGGCGCGCTTGCCTCAAAGGCGGCAGCGGACGCTGCTGCATTTCACGCTACGTTCGTTTTGCGCGCAGATTCGCAAGCAATCGCTCGCCGGCGCCGACCGCGTCCAGGATGTCGGCGATGCACTCGGTCAATTGCCACGCGCGCAGCGCACCAATGCGTCGAGCATCTTGTTGTGCGAGCCATTCACGAGCTAGTGCATATCGCACCGGCCAAGCCGCACAGTAAGTGTCGAGCAATAACCGATGGTGATGTTTTTGCAGATCGGCGATCCATGTGTCGCGAAGCGCGAGGATAATCGCCTCGTGGCTTCCTGCATCCCCTTCGGTGAATGCGATGAGCAGTTCGTGGTGACGTCCGACGCTCGCAAGCGCGGAGATCGCGGCACCAAGTGCGATTGGTTCACGAGATGTCGGCT
>CALGTD010000158.1 GCA_937901895.1 uncultured Spartobacteria bacterium
TTGCGCGGCGACGAGACTTGTCGTCAGGTCGCCGCCGAGTGTTGCCGCCGCGGAGAAGACCTCGAAAGGAGCGACGAAGTCCATTTCCTCCACGCCGTCGAACAGGGGAATCGCGACCCGCATTCCGGACGAATACGCCGCCGCGGATCACGGGGCGACTGTTTTCTGAAGGTCGATGCCTTCGAAGGAAGTGGCTTTCGGGAAGGGCGGGGACTTGAGGATGCGCGTGCCCTCGAATGGAAGGCGGCTTTGGGCGACGTCGCGAAGGGGCGCGAGTTCGTAGACGTTCCGGTAGCCGTAGGCATAAAGGGAGTTGAAGGTGTAGATGTTCAGCGAGGTCGAGGCGACTTTGGAGGGCATGGCCACGGGATCCCCGTCGAAGTTGTTGTTGCAGTAGATGAGGATGCGGGTCGTCTTCGAGGGAATGATTCGCGCGAGGGCCTCCTCGCTGAAGTCGGGCAGGGGGAGATTCACCGCACCCTTGACGTGCCGCATGACAAATCGATCCGCGCTGCGGGCATCGAGCACCACCGTATCGGGTTCCGCCGCCATGCGAAGAAACGCCCCCTCGCTGACGCGACGGCTTTCGCGGAGCGACTGAACCGCTTTCGCTTCGGAGAGGAATGCGGGGTAGTCGATGGCGGGATTGGGTTCCGCGGAGAACGCAACGCCGTTTGCAAGGACGGCGAGAGTGATGGTGATGAATCGGGTGGTTTTCATGTCCCCACGATCACCCGAATCGGACCGGAGGTTGTCAGAGCGCGGCGAAATCGCTGTCAGAAATTTGTGAAGCAAGCCTGCGAAGTCGCTCGAGATGAATTGCCGGTGAGGACGTGTCGCAATGGCTTGGAAGGACACCCTCCAGATCGAGAGCCGCGGCGCGGCGAAGACTGCCGGCGATCCGTTCCGGCTGGCTGTTGAAGATCGGAGGCGGTCGATATCCCATGCCGAAGTCGCTCGCGAACAGGTCCGCGCTGAAAAGGAGCTTCCGCTCCGGTGACAGAAACCCCGTGTGACCCACGGTGTGTCCGGGAAGGTGAATGGCGATCAGCCCGCCCCAGACATCGAGATGCGTGGAATCCTCGAGCGGCCGGTCGATGTGGAACGGCTCGTAGTGCAGAAGCCGGCGACCCAGGGCCTCCAGTGCGCCGCAAACACGCGCGGAACCGCGGTAGGGAAATTCGCCGCGATAATGCGGTTCATCGGCGGCCGGTGCCGCGACCCATGCTCCGGTGATCGCGGCGAGGCGGGAAACGTTCAGGATATGATCCAGGTGTCCGTGAGTGACGAGGATGCCGCGGATCTTTTCGCGGTTCCAATCGTGGCGTCGGAGTGCGCGTTCGATCTGCCCGATGCCGCCGATGAAACCGCCGTCGATGACATACAGACCATCCTTTGCATGGAGGACATGGAAGCAAAGCGAGGGGGCGCGAATCTGGAGAACATCGGGAAGGACGAGCCGGCTGCTCATTGCGTCGGACTCAGCAATGCGGCGGAGCGGCATTTGAGATGGAAGAGGAGGCCCCGGGTTTCCAGCGCGTGGAGGTCGTCCGGGACGGCGCGGGCGAAATCGGCCTCGAGCATTTTCTCGACGCGGTTTGCGAATGCCCGGCTGGCGACGGCAACGGAAAGTTCGAAGTTCAGAATGAACGAGCGGTAGTCGAAGTTGATCGAGCCGACGACGGCGAGATCATCGTCGGCGAGGAGCACCTTCTGGTGCATGAACCCGGGCTGATAGCGCCAGATCTTCACCCCGGCTTCGCGCATGGCGGGGTAGAAGGTGAACGACGACAACCATGGCAGGATGTGGTCGGGATTTTGCGGGAGCAGAAGCCGCACCTCCACGCCGCGGAGTGCCGCGTGGGCGATCGCGGAACGCAGTGCCTGATCGGGGACGAAATACGGACTGGCGATCCAGATGCGTTTGCGCGCGGAGCGGATGATCTCGAAGAATGCCGCGGGGCAGGTATTCCAGACCGACGCCGGTGCGCCGGGAATGATCGAGGCCGACATGTTACCCGCGGGTTCCTGTTCCTTCCAGGCCAGGTCGGCGATGCGGCGGGTGATAAAATACCAGTCTTCGATGAACGGAAGCTGGAGCGCGGTGACGACCGGGCCGCGGACTCGAATGAAGGTGTCCCGCCACGGGCCGAACTTCGGATCGCGCCCCATGTATTCGTCGCCGATGTTGAGTCCGCCGACGAAGGCCACCCCGCCATCGGCGATGACCAGCTTGCGGTGGTTGCGAAAGTTGATGCGAAACCGGCGTCCGCGTTCGCGATTCGTCACGAAGACCTCGAACTCAACGCCCGCGTGCCGCAGCTCGTTGCGATAGGCGCGCGGGAGCGCGTGGGAGCCGACCTGGTCGATGAGCATGTAGACGCGGACCCCGCGTGCGCGCGCCGCGAGAAGGCGCCGCTTGACGTCGCGCCCCAGTTCGTCATCGCGGACGATGAAAAACTGAATGACGATGTATTCCCGTGCCTCGTCGATCGCGCGGCCGATGGCGGAGAAGGTCTCGTCGCCGTCGACGAGGAGTTCCACTTCATTGCCGGAGGTGACGGGCAGGCCGATGAGGCGCTCGGCGAGGCGGGCGGAGTCCCGGTATTTCTCGGTGAGGTCGGACTGGTATGGCTCGAGCGCGGCGCGCGCCTTGCGAAGGATTTCGCGAAGCGCGGAGTCGTCGGTGTGATTCGCAAGCCTGTAGCCCTTGAACTGCGAGCCGCCAAAGACGGCGAAAAGGAACAGCGACACATAGGGCACGATGAGGAGCGCGAAGACCCAGCCGATCGCAGCCTGCGGAGTGCGGGAGATGAGGATCGCCCGGATCGCGCAGAGGAACCCCGCGGTGTGAAAGATGACGACGATCGCCGTGAGCAGGATTTCGAGCCACATCGTGCCGCGGAGTGTGCACGATCCGGAGGAGGGGAGGAAGTTCCGACGTCGAGTCTCAGGTGGAATCGCGGAAGATTGTTTGGACTTGGAAGGGCAGGCTCGCGGATGCTTGCCGGGATGAGCGAGATGCTGACCGTGGACGTGCCGCTGGAACGGGCGGGATATGCCGTGTGGATCGGAGACGGATTGCTTGCGCACCTCGGCGAGAGGATCCGCCCGTTTCATGCCGGTGGTGCGGTGGCGCTCGTGACGGACGAGACCGTGGGGTCAATCCATGGCGCGGCCGCAATGAATTCGTTAAAGGAGGCCGGCCACGACCCGGTCCGGATCGATGTTCCCGCGGGCGAGGCCTCGAAGCGGATGGAGATGGTTGCGCACGTGTGCGACCGCATGATCGAGGCGGGACTGGACCGCAAGGCGCTTGTTGTCGCGCTCGGCGGGGGAGTGGTCGGCGACCTGGCAGGATTCGTCGCCGGCATTTATTACCGCGGGGTTCCTTATGTGCAGGTGCCCACGACGATCGTTGCGCAGGTCGATAGTTCGGTGGGGGGCAAGACCGGCGTCAATGCGCCCGGTGGAAAAAATCTGATCGGCGTGTTTCACCAGCCGGTGACGGTGATTGCGGATACATCGACGCTCGCAACGCTGCCGGATCGGGAATTTCGCGAGGGATTTGCGGAAGTGATCAAACATGCGGCGATCCGGGATCCCGAAATGCTGGACCTGCTCGATCCGGCCAGGCGTGACGGACTCGCGGAGTTGATTGCCCGGAACGTCGGCATCAAGGCGCGTATTGTCGCGGCGGACGAGCGGGAGACAACCGGCGAGCGCGCGCTGCTGAACTTTGGCCACACGGTCGGGCATGCCATCGAGCAGGCGGCGGGTTATGGCCGGCTTTTGCATGGCGAGGCAATCGCGATCGGCATCCATGCGGCGCTGCGGCTTTCGATTTCGAAGGCCGGTCTTCCGGAGACGGAGGCTGCACGGGTGCTCGCGGCGCTGGAGGCCTTTGAACTGCCTGCGCGGATTCCCGCGGACCTCGCGACCGACGAGATCCTCGCCGCCATGGCGAAGGACAAAAAGTTCGAGGCGGGTGGCATTCGGTTTGTCCTGCTCGAACGGCTGGGCAGCGCGTTTGTGTCGGCGGCTGTCACTGCGGACGACGTGCGCGCGGTCGTGGACGAATTGCGCTGATTCCCCACCTTGAGACTTTTCCGACCACCCCCTATTTTGTCCCCCAACTACGCAATATGACGACGTCCGAAAAAGAAGGTTCAGGTTTTCCGGTTTGGCTCCTCGCCGTGGGAGCCGGTGGGTTGGTGGGAATTGTGGCGGGGGCGCTGATCTTTTTTGGCGACGGTGGAAAACCGAAGGC
>CALGTD010000159.1 GCA_937901895.1 uncultured Spartobacteria bacterium
ACGGCCGGTTTCGCCTCGGCGGCGGCGGGGGCCTCGGCTGCAGGAGCTTCCGCCGGGGTTTCGGCGGCGGCCGGGGTCTCCACCTCGGCCTTTGCAGCCGGGGCTTCCTCCTTCGGAGCCTTCGCCTTCACAGTCTTTTTCTTCGGTTTCTCCTCCGGCGCGGGCGCCGCGGATTCCTTGGTTTCTTCAGACATGGCGGTGAAATGTTAGACCTTGCCGGCCTTTGCGTTCGGGTTGCGCTGCACGCCGACAGTCTTGCGCGGACCCTTGCGGGTGCGGGCGTTGGTGGATGTGCGCTGGCCGCGCACCGGGAGTCCGCGGCGGTGACGGATGCCGCGGTAGCAGTTGATCGCCTGCAGGCGCTTCAAGTTGCTTTGCACTTCGCGACGAAGATCACCTTCGATGACGAGGCGGCTTTCGCCGATCGCGTGAACGATCGCGCCGAGTTGCTCGGGCGAGAGATCCTTCGCGCGGATGTTGGGATCGATATTGGCCCGCTCGAGCACGCGCTTCGCGGTCTTCGGACCAATGCCGTAGATGTAGGGCAACGACGCTTCGATGCGTTTGTCGCCGGGGATGTCAACTCCGAGTAAACGGGGCATGGTGTGGATGATTTAGATTTTTGATTTCGGTTCGCGATTTTGGAGGCCAGCCGCCGGGATTCCGTCATCGGGCAGCTACGCTCCGAATCCAAAATCCAAAATCCAAAATCTAAAGGGATGTTCAGCCTTGCTTCTGCTTGTGACGCGGGTTCTTGCAGATCACGCGAACGACGTTTTCACGCTTCACGATCTTGCAGCTTTCGCAAAGCCGTTTGACGGATGCTCGGACTTTCATGGTTTGTGGAGTTTCTCGGAATTGGGTCGGTCGACAATGCGGCCGGTTTTCAGGTCGTAAGGGGACATTTCGACCTGGACCGTGTCGCCAGGAAGAATGCGCGTGAAGCTCAGACGCATCCGGCCGGAAATGTTCGCGAGTATGCGGTGCCCGTTCCCCAGTTCGACGCGGAACATGGACTTTGGCAACAACTCGACGACCTTACCCGCTACTTCAATAGCGTCTTTCTTTTCCATGTCAACACTTCCGGTTGGTCGTTTGTGATGAGCACGGTGTGCTCGAAATGGGCGGAAGGCAAGCCGTCGCGGGTGACAACGGTCCAGTCGTCATCGAGGATGCGCACATCGTGTCCACCGAGGTTCACCATCGGTTCGACCGCGAGCACCATGCCGGCCTTGAGCTTCGGGCCGGATCCGCGTTTGCCGTAATTCGGCACCTGTGGCTCCTCGTGGAGTTTGCGTCCCACGCCGTGGCCCACAAAATCGCGAACGACACTGAACCCGGCCTTCCGAACCTCCTCCTCGATGAACGCGGACATGTCTCCAAGCCGGCGTCCGGGACGCAGAAATTTCAGCGCCTCGTTCAACGTGGACTCCGTGACATGCAGAAGCCGCTCGACCTCGGGGGGGACAATTCCCACCGGGACGGTCACCGCGTTGTCACCAATCCACCCGTCCAGCTCGACGCCGCAATCCAGCTTCACAATATCGCCGTAATTGATGCGGCGCGGGCCGCCAATGCCATGGACAACTTCCTCGTTGAGAGAAATGCAGAGCTGGCCGGGATATCCCCGGTAGCCATAGAAGGCGCTTTTCGCTCCGGCGGCGGCGATCATTTCCCCTGCGGCACGATCGAGTTCGCCCGTCGTGATACCGGGACGGATCATATCCGCAACGCCATTCAACACGCTGCTGGCGAGGTCGCACGCACGCCGCATCTTCTCGATCTGGGAATCTGTCTTGATGGGAATCATGCCGGCACCGCCTCCTCGATCTTGTCGCAGATTTGCTGAAAAACCGAATCCCTGTCCGAGGCCGCGTCGATCTCCACAATCCGGGATCCGTAATAGCCGAGCAGCGGCTCGGTAAGCGCGCGGTGCTGCTCGAGGCGCTCCTCCAGCGCGGCGGGGGTGTCGTCGTTCCGCCGTTCGAGCGGATGGTCGCATTTCGGGCAGACGGCTCCTTCGGCGACACCGTCGCGCGAATGGCTGAAGGTTGCACCGCAATGGCCGCAGGTAATGCGATCGGCCACCCGGGTGCGAATCACGTCATCCGGCAGCGCGAGATGAAAGACAATCTCCGGCTGGCTGGCTCCCAGTTCCTCGTCGAACGCGCGGGCCTGGCCGACCGTTCGAGGGAATCCGTCGAACAAATACTTCGATGTCCCCTGCTCGGAAAGCCAGCGACGCACAACCTGCATCGCGATTTCGTCGGGAAAGAGCCGGCCGTGACTGGTCCATTGCCCGGCCTCTCGACCGAGATCGGTGCCCTCTTCGCGCTCGCGACGCATGAGCGCTCCGGTCGAGACCGCAGGCAATCCGTATCGGGCGGCAATGCGCTCGGCCTGCGTTCCCTTTCCAGAGGCCGGAGGCCCCAGCAGCACGATGCGACGCTTCAAGCGACTACTGCCTCGCGCCCAGCAGGATCGTGACGCCTGCAATCACAAGGACGGCCAGAGCGACATAGATCCAGAGAAGCGTGGACTCGGAAACAACGGTGTTCGAACCGACGCGGGGACGGGTGTCCCGGGCGCCCCGGATGCGTCCCTTGCGAAGGAAACCGTCGTAGTGACGTTGGAGAAGATGCGTCTCGACCTGGCGCATCGTATCGAGCACGACACCCACGATGATCAGCAATCCCGTGCCGCCAAAGAACTGCGCGGCCATATACGGGACCTTGAGCTGAATGTTCAGCGCCTGCGGAAGCACGGCGATGATGGTGAGAAAGATCGCTCCGGCAAACGTCAGCCGGGTCATGGTGTAATCCAGAAACTCCGCCGTCGGCTTGCCCGGGCGCACACCGGGGATGAATCCGCCGTATTTCTTCAGGTCATCGGCGATCTGCGCCGGCTGGAACTGGGTGGACACCCAGAAATAGCTGAAGAAGAAGATCATCGCTCCGAAGAGGATGTAATGCCACACGCCCACGGACAGCTCGTTGGCGATCCACTGCGCGGTTGCACTGCCCGGAAAGAGCTGCTGCACGATGAACGACGGGAAAAGCAGAATGGCCTGCGCAAAGATGATCGGCATGACACCGGCGTAGTTCACCTTCAGCGGCATGTATTGGGTCTGCCCGCCGTAAACCTTCCGGCCAACAACCCGCTTGGCATACTGGATGGCAATGCGCCTCTGTGCCTGCGTCACGGCAATGACCGCCGCGATCACCAGCACGAGGAAGGCAATCATCAACACCAGCACCACCGGACTGAGCTGATCGCCCGCGTTGTTGGCGGTCGGAACGAAGGTCCGCCACGCCTGGTTCAGACCGGCGGGGAGCTGTGCAAGGATGCCGACCGAAATGATCAGCGACACGCCGTTGCCGACGCCTCGATCCGTGATCTGGTCTCCCAGCCACATGAGGAACATCGTGCCCGCGGTCATCGTCACGATGGTCAGCAAGCGGAACGAAAGCCCCGGTTCCGGCACGAGATCCAGGCCCAGCCGGTTGATGGTCTGCATGATCTCCGGCAGGAAGGGATTCGAGGCGGGATTTTCGAGTGAAAGCGCAAGGAGCCAGCCCTGCAGCACGCACAACGCGAGCGTTGTGTAGCGCGTGTATTGCGTGATCTTTTGCCGGCCACCGTCCTCACGGGAGAGCTTGCTCAACCGCGGAATGACCGCCGTGAGCAGCTGGAGCATGATCGACGCGCTGATGTAGGGCATGATGCCCAGTGAAAAAATCGCCGCGTGGCTGAGCGCGCCACCGCTGAAGAGGTTGAACAACGCAGCCACTCCTCCCTGTGCCTGACGATCCGCCATGTCGACGAACCATGCACGCAACACCTCCGCATTGACGCCGGGCGTCGTGATCGCGGAGCCGATCCTCATAACGACGATCATCGCCAGCGTGAAGAGCACGCGCTGGCGGAGTTCCGGAATCTTGAAGATGTTGGTAAAGGCGGAAATCATGAAAAAAGGAAGGAAAGCCTGCGAGGGACCTTTAGGAAACGACTAATGACCAATGACTTCAGGGCCGTCATTGGTCATTTCGTCATTGGTCGTCGGAATTACTTCGAACGGATCGCGATCGTGCCGCCGGCTTTCTCGACCTTTTCACGGGCCGAGGCGGTGACGGAGTCGACCTCGATCGACAGCTTCTTGCTGAGTTCGCCGCGTCCGAGAAGTTTCACGCCGTCGATGCGACCACGAATCAGACCGCTCTCGCGGAGCACCGACTCGTTGATGGAGGCACCAGCCTCAAAACGCTTCTCGAGGTCGTCGAGATTGACGATCCCGTAGACGGTCTTGAACGCCGCGTTGTTGAAACCCCTCTTGGGCAGACGACGGATGAGCGGCATCTGACCGCCCTCGAAGCCGAGGCGGATCGACCCGCCGGAACGGGCCTTCTGACCCTTGTGGCCCTTGCCGGCCGTCTTGCCCTTTCCGGAGCTTTCGCCCTGGCCAAGGCGCTTGCGGCGCTTCTTCGCGCCGGGATTGGGACTGAGCGTGTGAAGACGCATGGAAAATTACTCCTGGGTTGCGGCTGCGGATTCCGTCGCCGGCTGTTCGGCACGGACCTTCTTGCCGCGAATCTTCATGATCTCGTCGCGGGGACGCAGGCCGGTGAGAGCCTTGATCGTCGCCTTCACGACATTGGCGTGGTTGCTCGATCCGAGCGACTTCGCGAGCACGTCGCGAATGCCGACCGCTTCGATGACCGCACGCACGCCGCCACCGGCGATCACGCCGGTTCCGGGCGATGCCGGACGCAGCAGCACGCGCCCGCCGCCAAACTCACCCGTCACCTCGTGAGGGATCGTGTTGTCGCGGACGGAAATGGTGACCATCTTCTTCGTCGCGGCTTCGGATGCCTTGCGGATCGCCTCCGAGACTTCGTTCGCCTTGCCAAAGCCGTAGCCGACCTTGCCCTTGCGATCGCCGGAAACGATCAATGCGCTGAAGCTGAAACGCCGGCCGCCCTTGACGACCTTCGCGCATCGGTTGATGAAGACGACCTTCTCGACGTTGTCCGATTTCGGTTCCTCGGTCGGAGCCGGACCCCGGCTGCGACGATCTCCACCGCCGCGGCGGTTCTGATTATTGGGACCTGCCATATTAAAACTCCAATCCCGCCTCGCGGGCTGCATCGGCGAGGGCCTTCACCTTGCCGTGGTATCTGTTGCCGCCGCGGTCGAAAACGACCCGGCGGATGTTCTTCTCGATGCCGCGTGCGGCGACGAGTTTTCCGATCTCGACGGCGGTGGCGACGTTCGCCCCGGCCTTCGGACGGAGTTCCTTCTCCGTCGTGTTGGCGGAAACGATCGTTTTGCCGGACTCGTCGTCGATGACCTGGGCCGTGATGTGGCGGCCCGAGAAATGGACCGCGAGCCGCGGCCGCTCGGGAGTGCCGGAGACTTTCTTGCGGACCCGGGCGTGCCGGACCTTGCGCAGAGATTTGCTAGCCATGTTCGTGATTCCTCCGGGTTACTGGACGGTTTTGCCTTCCTTGCGGCGGACCTGCTCGCCGGCGTAACGGATGCCCTTGCCTTTGTAGGGCTCCGGCGGGTAGTAGGCGCGAATGTTCGCGGCGCACTGTCCGACGATCTGCTTGTCCACACCCTCGATCGAAATCTTGGTGTTGTCGGTCACGGTGACCTTCACTTCCGCCGGGATGTCGAAAAGGACGGGATGCGACTTGCCGATGCTGAGATTCAGCTTCGAGCCCTGGACGGCGGCCTTGAAACCGACGCCCTGGATCTCGAGGTCGCGCCGGAAGCCTTGCGACACGCCGGTGACCATGTTGGCCACGAGCGCACGGCTCAGGCCGTGAAGCGCGCGGGCGCTGCGGTTGTCGCTGTCGCGCTCGAACGTGAGTTTCTTGTCCTCGAGCTTCGCGGTCACCGAGCGGGGCAGCGTCCAGGCGAGCTTGCCTTTCGGGCCCTCGACCGTGACGGCTCCATCGGGAGCGATGTCGACCTTCACCTTTTCGGGAAGAATGATTTCCTTTTTGCCAATACGGGACATGGTCGTTCCTCCCGGATTACCAGACGTAGGCGAGAAGCTCGCCGCCGACGTTTTTGCGCTTGGCCTCGTGGCCGGTCATCACACCGCTGGAGGTGGAGATGATGGCGATGCCCATGCCGCCGAGCACACGCGGAATTTCCGTCGCGCCGACATATTTGCGCAGGCCGGGCTTGCTCACGCGCTTGAGGCCCGCGAGAGCCGGGACCTTGTTGACAAATTTATTCTCGATCTTGAGCACCGGGAACTTGCCGGTGGTGTCGAGTTCGTAGTTGGCGATGTAGCCTTCACGTTTGAGGATGCGGACGATTTCGCCCTTCATCTTCGAGTAAGGCACATCGAAGTGCGACTTGCTGGCCCTGGCGGCGTTGCGCAGCCGCGTCAGCAGGTCGGCAATGGGATCGGATACGGTCATGGATTTTGTGTCGGGTCGAGCTGCGGCCCCGGTGAACAGCCGGGAACCATTTGAGCAGCTTTAGGCCGCCACCTCGGGTTCGGGTTTCTTTACTTCGGGTTTCTTTTTGTCGGAGAAGGGCATGCCCAGCTCCGCGAGAAGGGTCTTGGCCTCGGCATCGGTCGTCGCGGTTGTGACGATGGTGATGTCGAAACCGACGTTGCGCTTGATCTTGTCGAGTTCGACCTCGGGAAAGATCGTCTGATCGGCGACGCCGAGCGTGTAGTTGCCCCGGCCGTCAAAGGCCTTGGGCGACACGCCGCGGAAGTCACGAATACGCGGAAGCGCCGTCTTGATCAAGCGCTCAAGGAACTCATACATCGTGCGGCCACGCAGGGTGACCTTCGCGCCGATGGCCTGTCCCTTGCGGAGCTTGAAGTTCGCGATGCTCTTCTTCGAGACCGTCTCAACCGGCTTCTGGCCGGTGATGAGGGCGATTTCGTTCTTGGCGACCTCGAGGGCCTCCTTGACATCGTTGGCGGAACCGATCGCGCTGTTGATCACGACCTTGGACAGGCGCGGGACCTGATGGATGTTCGCGTATCCGTGCTTCTCGCGAAGCGCGGGCACGACACGGGCGCGATACTCGTTCAAAAGTTCGGGTTCGGGTAGCGTGGCCATTTTCGTTTAGGCGGCCTTTTTCTTCGGCGCAGCCTTCTTCTTTTTCTCGGGAGCCTGCTTCACTTCCACGAGTTTCACGTTGGAAATGTGAATCGGGCCCTCGCGCTCGATGATCGCGCCGTTGGGCTGATCCTGGCTTTTCTTCTGGTGTTTCTTGATCATTCGGACGCCCTCGACGATCACCTGCGACTTCGCGCGGCGGATCTCGAGCACCTTGCCGGTGGCGCCCCTGTGGTTGCCGGAGATCACCTCGACGGTGTCTCCGCGTTTGACGTGGAATCGCTGACGGGCCATTAGAGCACCTCCGGTGCGAGCGAGATGATCTTCATGAAGTTCTTCTCGCGGAGTTCGCGGGCAACCGGTCCGAAAACACGCGTGCCCTTGGGGTTGAGGTCCTTGTCGATGATCACGATCGCGTTCTTGTCGAAGCGAAGGATGGATCCATCGGGACGCTTGATCGGGTGCTTGGTGCGAACGACGACGGCGCGAACGACATCGCCCTTCTTCACGGAGCCGCCGGTCGCGGCCTCCTTGACGTTGCAGGTGATCACGTCGCCCACGTGTGCGGTCGGCGTGGCCTTGCCGATGACGCCGATCATCGTCGCCATGCGCGCGCCGGTGTTGTCGGCGACATCGAGTCGGGAGCGGATCTGAATCATGGGACGTTAATGCTTGAGAATTTCGACGAGACGCCAGCGCTTCAAACGGCTGAGCGGGCGGGTTTCCGCGATGGTGACACGATCGCCGACCTTCGCCTCGTTCTTCTCGTCGTGGACGTGGAACTTGGAGATCTGCTTGACGATCTTGCCGAACTTCGGATGCGGCACGCGGGTGATGGTCTTCACGACGATGGTCTTGTCCATCTTGTCGGAGACGACCTCGCCAACGCGGGTCTTGCGCAGGCCGCGGGTTGCCGCGCCGGCTTTGTTGGATTGGGTGGCGGATTCGCTCATGGTCTTACTTGGCGGCGGCTGCGGCCTTCGTCTTTTCGGTGATGACCGTCTCGATACGCGCAACGTCGCGCCGGTTCTGCTTGAGCAGATGCGGCTTCTCGAGCTGGCCGCCCTGCTGCTGGATGCGAAGGTTGAATGCCTCGTGCAGGAGCTCGTTCTTTCGGGCAACGAGTTCCTTGATGGTCATTTCGCGGGCTTCCTGAATCTTCATGGCTTGCGAAACGGGTTAGGCGGCGTGGCGACGCGCGAGGAAGCGCGTGCGGACCGGGAGTTTGTTGGCGGCCAGGCGCAGACACTCGCGGGCGAGCGACTCGGAGATGCCGCCGAGTTCGAAGAGGACGTTGCCGGGACGCACGGTGGCGACCCAGTATTCCGGCTGGCCCTTGCCCTTACCCATTCGGGTTTCCGGCGGACGGGCGGTGACGGACTTGTCCGGGAAAATGCGGATCCAGAGTTTGCCTTTCCGCTTCATGTTGCGGTTCATGGCGACACGGGCGGCCTCGATCTGCGTGTTTGTGATCCACGCGCGCTCGAGAGTCTGCAGGCCGTATTCACCGAAATCGATCGACAGGGTGCGCGAAGCGTTTCCCTTGCGGCTTCCCCGCTGGGATTTGCGAAACTTCACGCGTTTGGGCATCAATGGCATGGTGCGATCCTCCTAAAATGAATTACTTGGCGGGGGCCGGGGCAGCCGCTTCCTTGGCCGCGACTTCTTCCTCGGTCTTCTCCACCGGGCGGCAGATCCAGCACTTCACGCCGATCTTGCCGGCGGTCGTTTCGGCCTCGGCAAACCCGTAGTCGATCGGCTTGCGCAGGGTGTGAAGCGGGATGGTGCCCTCGCGATACCACTCGGTGCGGGCGATTTCCGATCCGCCAAGACGGCCGGAAACGCGGACCTTGATGCCCTCCGCTCCCATGTCCATCGCCGTCTGCACGGCGCGCTTCATGGCCCGGCGGAACGAAATGCGGCGCTCGAGCTGGCCGGCGACATTCTCGGCGACGAGCTGCGCGTCCGTCTCGGGCTTCTTGATCTCGACGATGTCGATCTTGACCTGCTTGCCCTCGGCGAGCTTCGTCAGGTCGTTGGTCATGTTCTCGATCTCCGAGCCCTTGCGGCCGATGACGACACCGGGACGGGCCGTGAAGATCGTGACGCGCACGGTGTTCCAGGCGCGCTCGATGAGAATCTTCGACACGGCGGCGCTCTTGAGCCGCTTCTTCAGGTGCTCGCGGATGCGCATGTCCACGAGAAGGAAATCAGCGAGTTCCTTCTTCGAGGCATACCACTTCGAACGCCAGTCGCGGTTGACCGGCAGGCGAAATCCGATTGGATTGACTTTCTGTCCCATGGTTATTCCTTCGTTTCGGTCGCCGGTTCGGCGGCCGGAGCGGCTTCAGCGGCAGGTTCGGTCGGCTTCGCAGCCTTTTTCGGCTTTGAAGCTTTCGTGCCGGTCTTCTTCGTTTTCTTCGGCTCGCGCCGCTTGATCTCGATCTCGTCGGTGAGGACGATGCGAATATGGCTCGTGCGCTTGCGGATCGGACCCGCGCTTCCACGGGCCTTCGGCACGAAGCGCTTGATCGTCGGGCCTTCGCCCACGACGGCTTCCTTCACAACGAGGTTCTCCACACGCAGGTTGTTGTTGTTCTCCGCGTTGGCGATCGCGCTCTTGAGCGTCTTGCTGACGAGCGGCGCTGCCTTCTTCGGAGTGAAGCGCAGCACGCTCAGCGCGTCGCTGGCGGCGAGCCCCTGAATCTCGCGAGTGACTTCCCGGGCCTTGAAGGCCGAGATCCTCGCAAATCGGTATGTCGATTTAACCTGCATGTTCGTAATTTTTTCGTGTCTTTCTCACTGCGTGGGACGTTGGGCGTCCACCCGCAGCCGGTCTCCGGCTTTCACCGGATTTCCCTCTGATTTCAAACTCTGGATCACCGCCCCGCAGACCCTGTCGCGCACAATCACCACGCGGACCGTGCCGATCAGATCTCCGTCGCGCAGCACTTGAAAGGGCATGCCTATCTTCACTCCGTGACGCTCGCCGACATTCGCAGCGACCGTCGAAAGGTCCTCCCGGACATCGACGACCATTGCATCCTGCAGCGTTGGTTCGACGGCTTCCGCCTCGACGGCACCTTGCGGGGCGCCGAGCAGTTCCGCCGAGCTGCGCATTTCCGTCTCCAGCGCGAGCCGGGCTTCCGCGGGGATGTCCTCCGTCGTCCGGAGCAATGCCATCACCGCCTCGGACAACCGGATCAACGCCGCCTTGAGGTCCTCGCTTTCCTTTTTTGCAAGCCGGAGACCGCGCACCGCGGCGAGCAATTTCTGCTCGAGCGGGCCGTCCCCACCCTCGACCGTGGGAATTCCCAGGGCCTGAAGGCGCTCGGAAAGGTCCGCCGCCTGCCGCTTGTAGGTCTCGGCTTCGGCATTCGCATTCGCGAGGCTTTGCGTGAGCTGCCGCACGGTGTTCTCCAGCACGAGCATGCGCTCCCGCACGGACACGTCGGCTTCGGACGGGTCCAGCGAGAACCTTGCTCCGCCGGTGATCACCCGCGGGGTTCCTAATCCAGAATTTGTCAAAGATCGATTTTCCTGGGCACCGGCGGGGACCGCCAGACTCAGGGAGCAGAGAGCCGCCGCTGTCGCAGCAAGCCTCATCCGCTTTATTTCGTCACTTTTGCGGTGTGCGAACCGTGCTTCTTGAAGATGCGCGTGGGCGCAAATTCGCCAAGCTTGTGGCCAACCATGTTCTCGGTGACGAACACCGGGATGAAGGTCTTGCCGTTGTGAATGTTGAAGGTGTGTCCGACGAAGTCGGGAGTGATCGTCGAGCGGCGGGCCCAGGTCTTGATCGGCTTCTTCTGGCCGGCCTCGTTGAGCTTGTCGATCTTCTCGAGCAGCTTCCAGTCGACGTAGGGGCCTTTTTTGAGTGAACGGGACATGGCGGGTTATTTACTTGCTCTTCTTGCGGCTCGGACGGCGCTCGACGATGAACTTGTCCGATCCCTTGTGCTTGCGACGGGTCTTGAAGCCCTTGGCAAGCTGCCCCCAAGGGCTCTGGGGATGCTGGCGTCCGCCACCACCCTTGCTCTTGCCTTCGCCACCACCCATGGGGTGATCGATCGGGTTCATCGCCATACCGCGGGTCTGCGGACGGATGCCGAGCCAGCGATGGCGTCCGGCCTTGCCGCTGGAGACGTTCATGTGGTCGACGTTTCCAATCTGTCCGACGGTCGCGTAGCAGGCCTCGTTGATTTTGCGGATCTCACCGGAGGCCAGCTTCACAAAGGCGTAGCCGCCCTCGCGGTTGTTGAGAATGGCCACCCCACCGGCGCTGCGGACGATCTGGCCGCCGCGTCCGGGAACGAGCTCCAGGTTGTGAATCTCGGTGCCGAGAGGAATCGACTTGAGCGGAAGGGCATTGCCGACCGCCGCCTCGACATTCTCGCCGGCCTGGACCTTCGCGCCGACCTTCAGGCCGACGGGCGCGAGGATGTAGGCCTTCTCGCCGTCCGCGTATTGCAGAAGGGCGATGCGGGCGGTGCGATTCGGATCGTATTCGATCGCGACCACGTCCGCGACGACGCCGCGCTTGTTGCGCTTGAAGTCGATGACACGGTAGCGGCGCTTGTGGCCGCCGCCACGATGGCGCGAGGTGATGCGGCCGTTGTTGTTGCGGCCACCACTTTTCTTGAGCGGCTTGAGCAGGCTCTTTTCAGGCGTGCTCTTTGTGATTTCCGCGAAGTCGGGCAGCACCTTGAAGCGCGCCGCCGGAGTCAGGGGTCGAAAGGTCTTGAGTCCCATGGCTGGTTTAGACGAGGTCGAGTTTCTCGCCCGCCTTGAGCGTGACGATGGCCTTCTTCCAATGCGCGCGGCGGCCAAAGTCGGCGCGGCGTTCGCGTTTCTTTTTGCCCGCGTAGTTTGCGGTGTTCACGTCGACGACGGTCTTTTTGAAGAGCTGCTCGACGGCGTGCTTGATCTCGAGCTTGTTGGCCGAGGGCGCGACGCGGAAGACGTATTTGCCGTGCGTCTCCGAGAGAAGCGTGGCTTTCTCGGTGAGAAGGACGGTCTGGATGGTGTCGAAAATCTGGCTCATTTGGAAAGCCTTTCGGAGAGTTTGGTCACGGCGTCGCGCGTGACGATGATCTTGTCGAACGCAAGGAGCTGCTCCGTGTTCACGTCGGTGGCCGTCGTGAGAAGCGAGGTCTGGACGTTGCGGGCCGCCTTGTAGGTGTTCTCGTCGAACTGCGCGCCGACGACGAGCGTCTTGCGGGCGTCCTTGGCGGTCTCCGCGAGCAGGCTGACGAACTGCTTCGTCTTGGGCTCCTTCACGGCGAACGCGTCGACGACGAGCACGTCTCCGTTGAGGATGCGGGCGCTGAGCGCCTTGCGGAATGCAAGCCTCTTCACGCGCTTGGGCGTATTCTTCGTGTAGTCGCGAGGCTTCGGCCCATGGGCCACACCGCCACCCACCCAGACGGGGGAGGCGAAATCACCCGCGCGGGCACGGCCGGTTCCCTTCTGCCGCCAAGGCTTGCGACCCGAGAGGTTCACCTGGGCAATCGTCTTCGCGCAGGCGGTGCCGGAGCGACGGGCAGCCTGAAGAGCAACCACCACGTCGTGAACGGCCTGCCGGCCCTTCTTCTCGTCGGTGATCAGCTCGATGTTGGCCTTTGCGGCCTCTTCAGCAGTAAATACGGTGGCGCTCATGACTTAGTCCTTGGCGACTTTCTTCTTTTTCTTGGCGGGGCGAATGGTCACGTAACTGCCGTTCGCGCCGGGGATCGCGCCGCTGACGAGAATGACATTCTCCGCCTCACGGACCTGCACGACCTTCAGATTCTGCACGGTGATCCGCTCATCGCCCATGTGACCGGGCATTCCCATGTTCTTCCAGACACGGCCCGGAGTGGAGCGGTTGCCGATGGCGCCGTTTCGGCGGTGCATCATGGAACCGTGGGACGCCGGCTGTCCGGCGAAACCATGGCGCTTCACAACGCCCTGGAAGCCCTTGCCCTTGCTCTGGCCGATCACATCGACAAACTGGCCGACTTCGAAAATCGTCACCGGGAGTTCCGCGTTTTCCGGAACCGTCTCGCCTTCTTCGAGGCGAAACTCGCGGACAAATTTCTTCGGAGCGCTGTCGGTCTTCTTGAAATGGCCGAGCTGTGCCTTGGTCACGCGCTGCGGCTTCTGGTCGTCAAACCCGACCTGCACGGCGGCATAGCCGTCCTTGCCGTCGGCCGTCTTGACCTGCAGCACACGATTGCCGCCGGCGGCGATGACCGTCACCGGGGTGGCCACGCCCTTGTCATCGTAGACACGGGTCATGCCGATTTTCTTTCCAAGTAATCCAATGCTCATGGCCGTCAGATCTTGATGGTGATGTCCACGCCGGCCGGGAGATTGAGCTTGCGGAGCTCGTCCACGGTTTTGGCGGTCGGCTCGACGATGTCGAGCAGCCGCTTGTGCGTGCGGATTTCAAACTGGTCCATCGACTTCTTGTCGACATGCGGGGACCGGTTCACGGTGAACTTCTCGATGCGGGTCGGCAGCGGAATGGGGCCGGTCACTTTGGAACCGGTGCGCTTCGCCGTCTCGACGATCTCGGCCGCCGAGGCGTCGAGGATGCGGTAGTCAAACGCCTTGAGGCGGATTCGGATTTTCTGGCCGTTCGTCATTCTGGCAATCGGTTAGCTTTTCTGGTCAATGACCGCGTTAAGCACGTTCGTAGGCACCTGCTCGAAGTGCGACGGCTCCATCGAGTAGGAGGAGCGTCCCTTCGACAGGGAGCGGATCGCGGTCGCGTAGCCGAACATCTCCGCGAGCGGAACCTCGGCGTTGATGATCGTGAGATTCCCCTTTGTTTCCATGCCGCTGATGCGGGCACGGCGGCGGTTGAGGTCGCCCATGATGTCGCCCTGAAACTCCTCGGGAGTCGTGTTCTCGACCTTCATGATCGGCTCGAGCAGGATCGGCTTCGCCTTCTTGAGGGCGTCCTTGAGCGCGAAGATCGCGGCCATCTTGAACGCCATTTCGTTCGAGTCCACCTCGTGGTAGCTTCCGTCCACGATGTCGACGTGGACATCGATGACCGGGTATCCACCGACGACACCGTTGAGGGCGGCCTCGTTGAGGCCCTTGATGACCGCCGGGATGTAATCCTTCGGAATCGTGCCACCGACGACCTTGTTCTCGATCGTGATGCCCTTGCCGCGCTCGTTCGGAGCAACCTTGATGATGACGTGGCCGTATTGACCGCGTCCACCGGACTGCTTGACGAGTTTGCCCTCGCCGTCCGCGGGAGACAGGATCGTCTCCTTGTAGGCGATCTGCGGCTTGCCGGCGTTGGCCTCGACCTTGAACTCACGCATCATGCGGTCGCGGATGATCTCGAGGTGGAGCTCGCCCATGCCGGCGATCACGGTCTGGCCGGTTTCCTCGTTCGTGAAGACACGGAAGGTCGGATCCTCCTCAGCGAGGCGCTGAAGGGCGTTCGCCATCTTCTCCTGGTCGATCTTTGTCTTCGGCTCGATGGCCATTTCAATGACGGGATCAGGGAACGACGGCGGCTCGAGAAGGATCGGATGATCCTCGTCGCAAAGGGTGTCACCGGTCGTGATGTTCTTGATGCCGACGATCGCGGCAATGTCACCGGAGTAGCAGGTGTCGATATCCTCGCGCTTGTCCGCCTGGATCTGGATGAGACGGCTGATGCGCTCGCGCTTGTTCGTGCGCGGGTTGTAGACGGTATCGCCCTTGGAAAGCTTGCCGCTGTAGACGCGGAAGAACACGAGCTTTCCAACGAACGGGTCGCTCCAGAGCTTGAATGCCAGCGAGCAGAACTTGCCGTTGTCGTCAGCCAGAGCCTCCATCGGCTCGCCGGTGTCGGGATTCTCCCCCTTCGCGGCCGGAATGTCCAACGGGCTGGGAAGATAGTCGATCACTGCGTCGACGAGCGACTGCACACCCTTGTGCTTGAAGGCGGAACCTCCGACCACAGGAACAAACTTGTTGGCGATCGTCTGCCGGCGGATGGCAGCCTTGAGGTCTTCCTTGCTGATCGGCTTCTCTTCGAGAAAGAGATTTCCGACTTCCTCGTCGAGGTCGCACATCTGTTCGACGATGTCCTGATAAGCCTGCTCGGCCTTGGCCTTCAGTTCCTCGGGAATCTCGGTCACCTTGTAGGTCGAACCCACGTGGTCGCTGTCGGAATAGATGAGCGCCTTCTGGTTGAGGACGTCGATCTGACCTTCGAGATGGTCTTCCTTTCCGAGCGGAAAGAGGATCGGCCATGCGTTGGCCCCGAGCTTCTCGCGCATGGATTGCACGGCCGCGTCAAAATCGGCACCCGTGCGATCCATCTTGTTGACGAAGGCAATCCGGGGCACCCCGTATTTCGTGGCCTGGCGCCAGACCGTCTCCGACTGCGGCTGCACGCCGGCAACACCGCAGAACACGGCGACCGCACCGTCGAGCACGCGAAGCGAGCGCTCCACCTCGGCCGTGAAGTCCACGTGACCGGGAGTGTCGATGATGTTCACCCGCATCTTGATGCCTTCGAAGTGCTTGTAGAGCCCTTCTTCCTTGCGCTGCGTCCACGAGCAGGTCGTGGCTGCGGAAGTGATCGTGATGCCACGCTCGCGCTCCTGCTCCATCCAGTCGGTTACCGTCGTGCCTTCATGCACTTCGCCGACCTTGTGGATCATGCCGGTGTAGAAGAGAATGCGCTCGGTCGTGGTCGTCTTGCCCGCGTCAATGTGGGCAGCGATACCAATGTTGCGAGTGCGCTCGAGCGGGAACGCGCGGTTCGGCGAGTTCGGATTCGCAGCGGGTGTTGTCGGAAGCGTGGCGGACATTGAGAAAGAACGAAGAAAAAAATTACCGGGCGATTACCATCGAAAATGCGCAAAGGCGCGGTTCGCCTGCGCCATCTTGTGCATGTCGTCGCGCTTTTTGATTGCATTGCCCTGACCGGCGGCGGCGTCGCGAAGCTCGAGGGCGAGCGCATCCTTCATGGGGATGCCCTTGCGATTGTTCGCAAACGTGACAATCCAGCGCATGGCGAGCGCAACCTGGCGATCCTGCGGGACCTCCATGGGAACCTGGTAGGTCGCTCCACCGACACGACGCGACTTCACCTCGAGGCGGGGACGGACGTTGTCGATCGCCTTGTTGAGCGTCTCGAGCGGATCGACGGTGTCGCTGCCTTCGCGCGACTTTTCGATCGCGGCGTAGACAATGCGCTCGGCCGTCGACTTCTTTCCACGGTTCATGACCGTGTTGATCAACCGCGCCACGAGCGGGCTCGCGTAGCGGCTGTCGCGCTTGACTTCCTTGTGAATGACTCTGCGTCTGCGGGACATGGCTTTCGAAAGTTATTTCTTCTTACCCTTGCCGGCGGCGGCTTCCTGGCCCGGCTTCGGACGCTTCGCGCCGTATTTCGAACGGCCGCGACGGCGACCATCAACCCCGAGGCTGTCGAGCGTGCCACGGACGATGTGGTAGCGGACGCCGGGAAGATCCTTCACACGACCGCCGCGAACGAGGACGATCGAGTGCTCCTGGAGATTGTGCCCTTCGCCCGGAATGTAGGCGATGACTTCCTGCCCGTTCGTCAGGCGCACCTTGGCGACCTTGCGAAGCGCGGAGTTCGGCTTCTTCGGCGTGCGCGTCATGACCTGCACGCAGACACCGCGACGCTGCGGGCAATTCACGAGCGCCGGCGACTTCGATTTCACCGTCACCTTGCGGCGTCCCTTGCGGACCAGTTGATTGATTGTGGGCATTGGCTGTTCTCCGAAAATTTCCCGAAAAAAGAATCCCGGGGACAAAAAAACCACACGACAGATGTGGTTCTCTCGGTTCCCCGTCTATGTGCGGGAACGGTTAGATTACTGAAACGACTTTTCTGCGCAACAACATTTTTAGGTTTTTTCCACCAGGCGCGGACGCTGGATTCATGCGGCTCCGAGGGCCGCCGTGCGTCCTCAATTCCGCCGTCCGTAGAGGCACGGACAGCAGCCGAAGGTCTCGGCGAACACCTTGCTGAAATGACTCAGGCTCGAGTAGCCGACGGTCATCGCGGCCTCGGTCACATTCGCCTCACCGTTGCGGATCAACTCCGCCGCCCGTTCCATGCGCGCCTTGCGCAGAAACGCCGAGATCGTCACCCCCGTCTCCTGCCGGAAAATCCGGCTCAAATAGAACGGACTGCAACCCACCCGGCGACCGAGTTCCGCCAGTTCCGGAGGGTGCTCCAGATCCGCCGAGAGAATCTCGCGAACACGCTCCACACGCTCGCGCGCGACCCGCTTCGTGCGCTCGCAGAAAAGCTCCGTCTCATCCTGGATGAACATCGCGTGCGAAACGACTTCGAGCGCCTTCGCGTGATGCCAGCAATCCCACGCCGCCGGCGCCTTCGGTGGCTGCAACATGTCGACGGCCACCTGGGTGAGCTGCGCGGACATTTCCCGCGTTTCACAGATTCCGGTGACGGTCCCTCGTGATTCCAGGAAAAGCCTCGCCGGCTCCCGGAGCTGGCTCACGCCGTTGGGCAGCCAGCGGGACACCCAGGGTTTCCGCATCTCCACGACAATGAACCGGTGTCTTCCCCCTGCGCGTCGCTCGAGGTGTTGCTTTTGTTTCGCCGCCGCCGCAAGCACCATGCTGCCCGGCTCCACCGTGCACGAGGTCTCCCCCGCCTGGAACCGGCCGCTGCCGGCGACATTCAGACAGAGCACCAGGGCATGCGGATCGAACCAGTGGCGACCCGGAAGCTCCTCGCCTTCGTCCCACCGCGTGATTCGGAAACCATCTCCACGCAAATCTCCATAACTTCCGCGACCCAAAGGGGTCATCGAGCCAGCGGCGGAAGACGGCGGTTTCATCGCCCGGGAATCAGACTGCGACTGAGTCTCAATCGCAAGCACTTTCCCCGAAAAACTTAGTCAGCGGTGAACACGGCCCCCCCGGAGAGGTCGTCGCGGCGAACGGAGATTCCGTAGGCAACGCCCAGCCAGTCCGGCGTCATCACCGCACCCGTGTCCCCGGCCCCGAGCACCCTGCCGTAGTGCATGAGATAAACCTTGTCGGCATACCGGGCACAAAGATTCAGATCGTGCAGCACCACCACCGCACACCCGCCGGAATCGGCGAAGTTCCGGACGATGCGCAGGACATCGTGCTGGTGGCGAAGATCGAGACTCGACGTGGGCTCATCGAGAAGCAGGCAGCGGTTTGCACCTTCAAATCCCACCTGCGCCAGAGCCCGCGCGAGATGCACGCGCTGGCGTTCGCCGCCCGAGAGCGTCGTGTAATCGCGGTCCACCGCCCGCGCCAGATCCACCGCCTCGATCGCGCGAATGGCGGCCTCCTCATCCTCCCGCGTTTCATGTCCCTTCCAATGCGGGGCACGCCCCTGCAAAACGACTTCAAGGACCTTGAATGGGAAATTCAGCGCGCTCGACTGCGCCACCACCGCGCGAACACGGGCGATCTCCCGGGGCGCCCATTCGGCAAGCGGACGCCCACCGAATTTCACCCAGCCCTCATCGGCCTTGCCGCCGCCAAGCACACGAAGGAGCGACGACTTGCCCGCACCGTTTGCCCCCAGGATCGCGGTAATCTGTCCGCTGGTCGCGCGGAACGTGACGTCGTTCACGATGGGTCTTCCGCCACGCCGCACAACGATGCCGCCCGCGGCGATCATGGCTGCCACGCCCCCTTCGCACGCAGAAGAAGCCAGAGGAAAAACGGCGCGCCAATCAGCGAGGTCAGAATGCCGATCGGCAGTTCCGCAGGCGCCACGACACAGCGGGCAAGAGAATCGGCGGCTGTCATCAGCGCCGCTCCAAGCAGTGCGGAGGCCGGCAGCAGAAAGCGGTGGTCGGGACCCGCCGCCAGACGCACGGCGTGCGGCACGATGAGCCCCACGAAGGCAACGATGCCAGTGAACGCCACCGAGGCGCCGACCATCACCGTCGAGGCGGCAATGACAATCCACTTGGTTCGATTCGGATCGAACCCGAGATGCTCCGCATCCGACTCGCCGAGCAGCAGCGCGTTGAGCGCGCGTGCGGCTCTCGGAAGCAGCACCAGCCCCGGAAGGACGCAGATCGCGACAATGCCCGTCTTCGCCCATGTCGCGCCGCCAAGACTGCCGAGCAGCCAGAACGTCACATCACGCACCTGCTGGTCGCTCGCAAGAAAGGTCATGAACGCCGTGATCGCGCCGCACAGGGCATTCACCGCGACACCGGCAAGCAGCATTGTTGCAACGATCGGCTGGCCCTCGTGCAACGACAGCCGGTAGATCAACAGCGTCGCGCAGAGACAGCCGGCAAACGCCGCCGCCGCAAGCAGGAAGGGCGCAGCCCAGTCCGGCAGCCGGGGCAGAAATCCTTGACCGAGCACGATTACCGCCACCGCGCCCACGGCCGCTCCCGCGGAGATTCCGATAAGTCCCGGGTCGGCAAGCGGATTACGAAACAGGCCCTGCATGGCCGCTCCCGCCACCGCAAGCGCCGCGCCGACCAGCGCGGACATTGCCAGGCGAGGGAGGCGGATGCGCTCGATCACAATCTGCGAGGATCCATCCAGCGACGATTCCCCGCCCGTGACGCGACTCAGGAAAAACCCGCCGATCTCCGCCGGCGGAATCCGCATCGGTCCCACCGAAAGCGCGACCAGCGAAGATCCCAGCAGCAGCGCCACCAGTGCGGCGAACTGCCAGCGCCTCCGGCGTCTTGCCCGGTGCAGCACGGCCCGGAGGTCAGGCGGCGCCGGGGGAGCCTGGAGCGCGTCGGCTCCGGTCATTTCAGTTTCTCGCCCTTGCCGCGAGTTCCCCCACCGCCTTCGCGGTGCGCGGTCCGAGGCCGAGCAGATACATGTCGTCGAAGACGAGGATGCGGTCATCCTTCGCGGCCTTCGTGTGGCTGAGAGCGGGGTTTTCCTTGAACCGCTCGATGCCACCCGCCGCCTCGACGCTGCGCGAGCCCGTGATGATCACCGCGGGATCCAGCGCGACCAGTGCCTCACTCGAGACCGGCTTGTAGCCCGGCGCGTCGCCCGCGACGTTTTTAAGTCCGGCGGCCCTGAGCACCGCATCCGCCGCCGTGCCCGCACCGCCCGCAATCAATGCGCCATCGGGGCGCGCCATCACATAAACGGCCGTCAGAGGTTCGGCGGTCTTTGTGGTGGCCTCCACCGCGGCGCGCTCCTTGTTGAACTCCTCCGCGAGCTTCGCACCCGCCTCCGGCACTTCCAGCGCGCCGGCCACAGCCACAATCTTGTCGCCAATGCCTTCGACACTGTGATTCTTCGGGAGCGTCACAATCTTCACTCCGGCCTGCTCGATCTGTTCGAGCACCTCGGGCGGACCCGCGTCGCCGTTCGCGAGAACGAGATCCGGCTTCATGGCGAGGATGCCTTCCGCGGAGAGCGCACGCACATAGCCGACCTGCGGCAGCTTCGTCGCCTCCTCGGGATAGGTGCTCGTCAGGTCCACCCCGACCAGCGCATCCCCCTTGCCAAGCTGATAAACGATCTCGGTGAGATCGCCGCCGAGGCTGACGATCCGCTCCGGCGCGGCCTGCGCGATTCCGGCGCATGCAAGCGCCACGACGAACGACCAGGCGCGCCTCACTTCAGCGACTCCGCAAGGTTGCGCCAGTTCACGTCCTCGGGCTCGCCGGGCTTCCGCTTTCCAAAGAAGAGCGCGATGTTCTCGCCCGCGGCGTCGTAAAGTTCGATCGAGGTGACCACTCCATCCTTCGTCGGCTTGCGCACGAGCCATGCCGAGGCCACGCCGGGTTCGCGGAGGTGAAGGTTGAACTCGTCATCGAGCACGTTGATCCACTCCTCGCCGAAGGGCACAATCTTGTTCACCTCGCCGGTGTGGATCTGGATGCAACCGCGGTTGCCCACGAAGATCATGATCGGGAGCTTCTCCGCGGAGGCGCGGCGCAGGAGGTCTCCGGCCACCGACGTCTTCAGCGGCTCGGCAAATTCCTTTTCAAGGAGGCGCAGCGCCTGGACGCGACCGACCTTGAACTTCCGCAGCAGACCGAAGAAATGGTGCGTGTCCTCCATCGCGCGGAACGCGGCGAGGAAACCCTCGACGTCGATCTCGGAATCCGGCAGGTCGGCAGGCGGCGGCTCGACGGCGGCCGCGGCAAACCCCTGCTCGTCGGATTTGAAATCCTCGATCAGACGGTCAAATGCCGCACGGTCGCTCTCGTCCTGCAGGAAAACCTTGTGCATTGCGAGACCGTCCGCGCCGAAGATCTGGATGCTGTCATTGGCACCGGTCTCCTCGTCCTTCCGCACGGCAAAGACGGCGGACCACTGCATCGGGAAAAGGCGCAGATCGATATCGGGACCGACGACCTGTCCCATCGCCCCGCCGCCGAAGAAGCCGACCTCCCGGAAGATGCCCTTGCGCTCGTGCACGGCGTGCTCGTTGCGCGTGAGGCACATCACGCGGCCAAGCGATTTGAACGCGTCGAAGAGTTCCGTCCATTCCGGACGCAGACGCGTGACGGTGGACCCGGTGACGAGCAAATCCGCTTCGCTTACCCCCAGCTTTGCGGCGGCGTCACGAATGCGGAGTTTGGGTTCGGCACGGCGGAGGTCCGCCCAGGCCGACTTGAGATCGGTGCTAGTTTCCATGAAAGATTATTGAAGAACTTCGACTTTTCGGAGGACATGGTGCGGATCGTCGGATTCCTGAGCAAGGTTCGACCAGTAGCGCATGTCATCGAGCCTATCTTCTGACATCAATTCCACGTGCCCGTCGAGCATTGCGACAACGGCGTTGCCCTTGTAGCGGCAATCCACATACCCAAATGCCGACGCGGGGGCATCCGGATCCCACTTCGACGCCCAACGGCGGCTCGTGAGATACGGCGAACGCACCTGATAGAATCCCAACTCGTCCTTGCTGCGGCGCGCCGAGGCAAACACGATGAGTTGCGAAGGCTTTATCGCATCCCCCAGCCGCATCACGCAGAAATTGCCGTAGGTTTTGATGGCGCGATCGCTGGGAATGAGATCGCTCCCCGACCCGAAATCCCCGCCGACGAACGTCGTGTTCATCCCGAGATTCGGTGAAACGCTCGCCGCATAATGGAAGTCCGTCTTGTCCAGCAGCGCCTTCTCGTTTCCGTTGAAGAGAATCGCCGACATGTCGTAGTCCATGTATTGGGCGAGACGCCACGGGTAGCGGGCGTTCGCAGGGAACGCGAGCGGCTTGCCCGTCGCGTCCGTCACATTCTCGGCCTGATAGCCGGCCATCAACTTCCCGTCGTGATCCGAAGGATACGTCAAATACGCGGAGATGAGCTTCCGCGCGGACGAAATCTCCCGCGCCTTCTTCGCCTCCATGATGTAGTGCGAGACGGAAGGCACCGTGACCGCGGTCAACACCGCGACCACTCCCACGACGACGAGAGTTTCCGCAAGAGTGAATGCCTTACTGTTCATTCCGTTTCCAACACGCCAGCATTCCCAAACCAGTCAGCGCCGCCAAGCCCAGAAATGCCATCGTCGATGGCTCCGGCACGATCGTGATCTCTCCGCTGAGCTGCGCGGCGACGTGGTCGAAGGCGTTCTCCGAGGTGGGATCGTGCCACGGGCTTTCCTTCGTATAAAAGACCGGATAACCGCTACCGGCTTCCTGCGACGACGGATAGAGGGAAGTGACCATGAACTCGATATATCCCTGATTCAGCGACGCCTGCAGATAGGCGAGGATCTCCGGAGAAGTCACGTTGATGTCGAATGTCATCTGTTTGTCGGGCCCGACCGTATCTCCCGCCACCAATCCCGCGACCTGTCCGATCGCAAAAGGGTTCACCTCGAACCCCTGGCTCACATTGTTCGATACATCGATCATCTGCCCCGCATCGTTGAAGCCGGCAGCGTAGGCGTTGCGCACACCCTTCCCGAACGCTGCGCCGTGAGGCGAATTTTCGACAAAAGTCGACGCGGTAAACCCATTCCGATATCCCACTCCGAAGATCTCAACCGGATGGCCCGCGTCCGAATCCTCACCTCCCAGAAGAGTTTGATAGGAATCGTAGGTAGGATCGTAAAGGAATGATGCCTCCTCCCATGTGGTCAAGGTCAGCCGCAGGGATGTCACCGCATAGTTCGCCGCTCCGAGCCCCGGCGTCGCGATGTGCGAGGTGCTGAAACGAACGAGCATCTGCCCGTCGCGGTCGTCGAATTGACTGTCGACCACGCCATTCACCACTGTTCCGAATGCAGAGGCTGCAGGCCTCACCCCCGGCGAACCGTTGAATGGGTAAACCCACCGGTCCATTGATGGCGTGATGATATCGAACGACGCCGCAAGAGCGCCGGTTACCGGCGACAAGGCAGCGATGGCAATGAATAGAATCCCCTTCCGCATGAAAAACAACAGTTCGCCAATCTGCTCCAGACTCCTCGGCGAAGCTATCGGCAGATTGCGGAACGTTAGCGGTAAATTGCACCGACACGCGCGAAGCGCAAGTAAGCGCATCCGGATTTGCCTCGATAGGCGAGCACCCACGGGCACTCTTCCGCGGAAAAATCGCCCCCTACTTCCGTGCCATGGGCCGCCCGCGCAGAATGACGGCTCGGGCGACCGGCTTATCTCAAATTTGCAGGCTGCCGCGCCGGCGGGCGGAAATGCGGCCGTTGCGCAAAGCAACCTGCTGACGATCATCGTGCGTGTCTTCATCAAGTGACTGTTTCTTGTTTTCGTGGCGGGAACTGCTCCCGCCGCGTTCCCGGAAGGTTCACAGAATTCCCACGTCTCCGCTAACGCTGTGCTGCGGAATGCTCGCGCCGAAATGCGCACAAGACACCGTCATTGCCGCGCAAGTTCGCGACATCCCAACTCCCTTCGCTAGCGGCTCGTTGCGAATTGCTGCCGCACCGTTGCGCGCAAATGCTCATCAACCTTTGGCAACCGTCCCGGAGCACGCATTCGGGAAATCCGCTTTCCTTGTCAGGCCTATGAAACTTGTCATCCACACAACCCTTCGTCTCTTCGCGGCAGCCGCCGTTCTCGCGACCGCGCACGCCGATCCGATCGCCGACGCCGCGCCGCAACCCATCACCCTCTCAGGTTCCTCCTCCTACGACGAATGGTCTCTCACGGGACTATCAGCATCCGCCAATCCAGGCTATCCCGGCTTCCCGGGTTCTGGCGCCTGGCCCGCACCGATCGGCTCGAATCTCGGGGGCGACGCCTTCCTCTCGAAAATTGCGAACGGAACCGGCGGCGGCCCCTATCCCGGAGCAGGCTCGTTGTATTACGGAGGATTCAGTTCCACCGTGAACAACAATGGCGGCACGCTGGCAGTCTCCGACACGAACATCGGCTTCGAACTGAACACCATCGTCTTCCAGATCGAGATCGGCGAAACATGGACCTACGACTTCTTCAACGGCGCCATGCCCACCCTCAGCTTCAACGGTGGCAGCCAGAATCTCGTTCCAACCTTCACGACGCTCGCCGTGCAGGCCCACAACGGCACTGTTACCATGCCGACCGGTCCCGAAGATGTCTTCGTGAACCTGTGGGCACTCCAATGGGATCTCAGTGGCATCTCCGAACCGATCTCGAGCTACAGCATCTCATGGACGGGCGTGCAGCACGCCCAAATCTACGGGCTGCGCCTTGACGCCAGCAGCGCCATCCTCGACTCCGCCGTTTTCACGGCCGTCCCCGAGCCCCACGAATACGCGCTGGCGATTTCCGCGCTGCTCTTCGTGGCCGTAGTCGTCCGTCGCCGGCGCGCCCGCGCCTGATCCGCACACCCAACGAAAGAACGACCGGAGGAAACTCCGGTCGTTTGCGTTGGAGAACCAAACCAACCAGAAACAATGACTGAAAAAATGAATCGCATGCCGGGAACGTCCGAGCAAAACCAGTGGAGTTCGATCTCTTTGCGTGTCACCTTCCCCGGCATGATTCGCCAATTCTGCACGGCGGCGGCATTCGCCACGTTCATTTCCGTCGGCAACGTCAGCGCCCAGGCCATTATTCCCAGCTTTTTCGACTACGAGTCCATTCTTGGGGGCACGGTCGTGGAGTTCGCATGGAGCGAGCTTTCCTCCACAGACCGCCCGGGCTACCCGGCAACGGTCAGCGGCACGTTTGCAAACTGGCCGGCCTTGATTCAACCCAACGGTGGCAACCCGAATCTTCTGCTGGGGCCCACGGCGGGGTTCGAAAGCGACGCCACCGACTTCCTTCCGAACAGCAACGGTGGCGGCATCTATACCTTTTTCTCACGCACCCATTTCTCGATCACATCCTCTGCTTCGTCGGACGGCCTGCGATCGCTGATTTTTCAGATCTCGATGGCCGACGGCATCGACACGGGAAGCCTGAATGTGGTCGGCACGCCAACGCTCTCTCTCACCACCACGACTGGAGCCTTCGTGATTCCGGCCACATACTCCCAACTCCTTTCGACCACCCAGGTCACGGTGAATGGCTTCGACACCAGCCTGAACCTTCTCGCGTATCAATGGGACCTCTCCGGAATTGCAGGACAAATTCAGGGCTATTCGCTCGACTGGCAGGTCGCCCAGCACGCGATCAATTACGGCTTCTCAATCACGGAGTCCACCGCCGTCCAGACCGAAGACATTCTGGCCGTGCCGGAACCTGCCTCGGTTGCTCTTTTCCTTTCCGGATTCGTCATCGCGACGGCTCTCCACGTCCGTCGCCGCACCTTGCGTTAAGGTTCGGCACCGCCACGGGCAAAGAAAATCCCGCCGACGCACACGACACCGGCGGGAATTTCTGACTAAGGGCTTGGAGTTAACTCACGCAGTCAAAGCGGACCGGCGACGACGGAAAAGAGCCACCGCAGCGAGCAGACCGCACACGCCGAGCGCGTATTCATGCGGCTCCGGAACGGCCGAAACGCCCAAATAGAGTCCGTCGAGTGAAACATGGTCCGCTCCACTCGTGATGCCGAAATCAAGTGTGGAGCCGGCCGAGAGGTTCAACCCTGTCCACGTGTATTTCACGATGTTGAACGTCTGTGATTCGACACTGGTGCCATACAGGGTTGTGCTCGTCGGGGCACCCACGCCCGCAAGCGAAATGGTGTAGAAGTCCAGCGGAACGCCTACGCTCGGGCTCGTAAACTTGAGCTGAAGCACGATGGTCTTTGCCCCTTCACCAGCCGTGCCACTGATCGCGAGATCGAATGCGTTTGGAGTGGGACCGCTGCCGGAATAAAGCCGGTCGCCGCTGCCAAGCACCATTCCCCCCAGATTGAAGGAAGCAAGCGTGCCGGTGAAAAAGCCAGCGCCCGAACTGGAATCCGGATTGCGATTGGCGAAGTTGATTGTGGAAAACGTGTCCCAAAACGCATAGCCGACGCCGGTGGTGCCAAGAGGGTCCGAGTCATATCCGAGATTCGTCGCGCGCGCCATACCGAATCCGGAAAGAACAGCGATAGCGAAGGTAGTGAGGATTTTGATTTTCATGAATTCGATGGAGAAATACGCTTTCGGGCTTCGATGCGGCTAACGCAGGTTTGCGGAAAACTGCTGCTGAATTGCCATTTTGTCCACCTGCGAGAACCGCATCCGCCGGCTACAGCCTGCCTGTTCGTCAGCGCAAGATTCACTGCGTCAAGCCAGGTTCTTCAAACGTTTCCTCGAATCGCGATCCGCACGCTCCACGAAATGCCTCACCCGCGTGCTTGAGCCAGCCAGCGTTGGCAGCAGCGTGCAACGGGCGGTTAATGTTTGCACCTACTCCACTCGGAATGTCTTCTTCGTCTCGAAGCCGAGGGTGTCGATCACAGTGACGACAACCCGGGATTTCTCGCGCCCGGGAGTGAACAGGATTCTCCAGATTACCTGACGCCCTCCCTTCTTCTTCACGACGCGCACCTTCGCATTCGAGCCGTCCGCGACCGCCATCACGCGCTTCACCCGATCCTCGTCGGACACCGTTCCGCGCATTCGGACCCGGTCGCGCAACTTTTTCGTGCGGATTTTCGCTCCAAACTTCGCGCGGGAATCCACGGTAAACACGTTCTTGATCGAACGCGCCGGGACGGAATTGTCCGCCCCCCAGCCCGCCACACCCGGTCCAAAAAGCGGCCACGTGGTGCCGGACTTGAAGAACGACGGTTTCGAGACGAGATACAGCGACGGCGGAACAACGCTTGATGCATTGAGCACGCCCCAGACAACGGTGCCGCCAACGTTGTTCGCTCCCACGTAGTGGTCGGAACCGGATGAGGAAATCGAGCCAACGAGGTTGCCGAGAATATTCGGCCGCGTGGTGGATCCCTGAAACGATCCGACCACTCCGGCGGCGGAGTTCCGAAACCACGTATTTCCGGGACCGGTGCGGGCCTCGATGTCCTGGCCGTCCTTCGAGAAATCCGCGTAGCTCTCGGTGAAGGCGTTGCCCTCGATGAGGTTCATATAGGCCCAGGTCGCATGGAAGGCGACGTCGTTGTAGTCGTGCGGCGATTCGACGGAATTGTAGCTCACGACGTTGTGATTCGCGCCGGCCTGCAGCACGACATGATGCCGCAGGCGGGCCGCCTTGTTGTTTGAAATGCGGCACCCGGTCGCGGCAACAAGCGAATACCCGTAGCCGTAGCCGCCGGTCTTCGTGCGCCAGCAATCGTGAACGTAGTTGCGCTCGATCACACAATCCTTCGCCATCTCGAAATGGATGTGGTTCCGGCCGGCGAACGACGACTCGTTCTCCGTCACGATGCAGTTGTAGGCGTTGGCGAAGAGGAGATTCGTCACATTCTCCTGCGACGGCTCGTTGACGCGCTCGATCTTGAGACCGCTGACCTTGACGTTGCGCACCGGGTTCAGCTTGCGAAGTCGCGGCGCGTAGGAGACGTCGTAATTCAGCAGCACCTTCATGTCGAGAGTGAGGGTGTTTCCGGACTTTGCGATGACTCGAAAGAGTTGCGCATAAAGTTCGAACGCCCACGCTCGTCCGCCGTTCGCGATGGGCGCATTGTCGGCGTAGAGCTGGACGATGTCATTCACCGCAATCGAGCCCGCATCGGCCACTGTGATGGTTGTCGCACCCACGGGGACGGAACCGGACACCGTCGTCACCCCACCGGTGCTTCCACGAAAGCGAATTTCCGCATTCGAGCTGCCGGGCGCGGAGATCCGAAACGTGGTCTTGTCGTATCCCTCCCCGTCGATCCAAAGGTCGCCCGTCGTGAGCGTGAGCGAACTCTTGAAATAGTAGACGCCCTTCGGGAAAAACAGTCGGCGGCGTCCCGACGTGCTCTGGACGATCTGCGCAATTTTCGCCGAAGCGTCGATCGAAGTGGAATTCGGCGTGAGACCGTGTTCCGAGACATCAATCGTCGTCCATCCGCCCGGATCGATCCATCGGGTATCCTTCCAGTCCTGCACGGGCATTCGGGACGGATCGATGCCTCCGTAGTCGAACGCATACACCGTGCCCGCAAACGGAAGGATCGCCGCGCAAATCGCTCCACGCGTCAGTAGGGGACCGAGACTCATCGCTGCGAGGCAAGCTCCCGGCTCCGCGCTGCGAGCGCCATCTATCGTTCGATATAGATTCTCTACGACTTCCGAACGATCGACTTCACTTCGCCGTCGGAAAATTGGGAGCGGATTTCATCCCCGGGACGGACGTCGGCACCCGAGCGAATCGCACGACCCGCGGCATCGAAGGTGATCGAATACCCGCGCGCAAGTGTGGCGCGCGGACTAAGCGTCTCGACGAGCGCCACCTTGGCGGCAACCCCGTCTCGCCGGCTCGCAACTGCACGCAAGGCCGTCCCCTCCAGATCAATCCGCGCAAGACGTGCCCTCCACTGCGCGATCGGCGCATGCGGCCGCCGAGCAGCAAGGACGGATGCGATGGACGCCAGGCGCTCACGGCGGCGCATCACCTCTGTTTCGGCATATCGCCGCAGTCCGGCGGCCAGCGCATCCAACTGCTGGACATGCTCGCGGAGAATCCGTGAGGGCTCCCGAAACAATGCGGAACGTTCGATCGCCAGCAGTCGGGACCGATGAAATCGCAGCGCACCCGCACACTCGCGCAGAAGACGGTCGGTCTGCCGTCGCACATGCCGCCGCAGTTCAATCGCATCCGGAACGAGTAATTCCGCAGCGGCACTCGGAGTGGGAGCCCGCAAATCCGCGGCAAAGTCGGACAATGTGAAATCAATCTCGTGCCCGACCGCGCTTACCACCGGGATACGCGACTCCGCGACCGCCCGCGCCACCACTTCCTCGTTGAATTCCCACAAATCCTCGAGACTCCCGCCGCCCCGGGTCACGACGACGACATCCACTGCGGGCAGGCCATTGCCCGGCGCGCCGGAAAAAGCCGCGCCCGCCGCTGCGATCTCCCCCGCCGCGCCGCGCCCCTGCACGCGCACGGGATGGATCACCACCTCGACCGACGGCATCCGTCGATGCAGCACTTTCAAAAAATCCCGGATCGCAGCTCCGGTCGGTGAGGTCACCACGCCGATCCGGCGCGGCATCTGGGGAATCGCCCGCTTGCGCTCCGGGTCGAACAACCCCTCCGCGGCGAGTTTCGCCTTCAGCGCCTCGAACCGCGCCTGCAATGCGCCCAGCCCCTCCTCCTGCACGAGCCGCACGACAAGCTGATACTGGCCGCGCGCCTCGTAGACGGTCAGCTCGCCGAACACCTGCACCTGCATGCCGTCCGCCAGCTTCAGTCCGCGCAAGGCGGTCGCCGATCGGGCGAACAAAACGCACGCCAGCTGGCTCGCATCGTCCTTCAACGTGAAATACTGGTGACCCGAGGCCTGCCGGCGGAAGTTCGAGATCTCGCCGCGCACCCACACTTCGCCAATGCGGTCCTCCAGCGCGCCGCGCACAAGTCGCGTCAGCTCCGCAACAGTCAACACCCTCGGCTCATTCGGCGGTTCCGCGGGGGCCGCCGGTTCCTCTGCAGGCGTTTTCCGGCCGCGCGGCGCGGGATCGTCGAAACAAAGGCCAAGTTGCATCGGATGCGGATTTTGCCCGCGAAGCCCCGGAGGTTCAACCTTCGTGCGCTTCCGGGCAAATCCCCGGTTTCGGGGATACCGCGAAGGAAGTCCTTCGCTACGTTGAATCGTCGCCTTTGGCGACGCACTCCCGTGATTTTCCCCGCATGAAGTTTCACACCGCCCTCGCAGCCTGCGGTCTCCTTGGCCTTTCTTCGATCCACGCGGCCGAGGCAAAACCGAATGTTCTTTTCGTCTTCATCGACGACATGGGCTGGTCGGACTTTTCCTGTTTCGGAAACACGACCGGAAGCACGCCAAACATCGACTCGCTCGCAGCTGAAGGCATCCGATTCCACCAGTTCTACGTCAACGCGCCGATCTGCTCGCCCTCGCGCTGTGCAATCACGACCGGACAATATCCACAGCGCTGGCGCATCGATTCCTTCCTCGCCTCGCGTTCCGAAAACGCCAACCGAGGCATCGCCAACTGGCTCGATCCAGCCGCACCCACACTCCCCCGCATGCTGCACAACGCCGGCTACGCCACCGGGCACTTCGGGAAATGGCATCTCGGCGGTCAACGCAACGTGGGCGACGCCCCGTTGATTACCGAATACGGCTTCGACCAATCGCTCACGAGCTTCGAAGGGCTCGGCCCGCGCGTCCTTGCCCTCGTCGATCCCTACGACGGCTCCGCAGTCACCCGCTACACACTGGGGTCTGACAAACTTGGGAGAGGGCCAATCTACTGGGAGGATCGCTCGAAGATCACCAGTCGCTGGACGAATGCTGCGGTCGACTTCATTCAAAAAGCAAAGAGCGAGGGGAAGCCCTTCTACGTAAATCTTTGGCCAGACGACGTCCACTCGCCGTTCTATCCGCCGCGGGAGCGTCGCAAGAGCAACGCCAAGCGCGCGCTCTACGATGCCGTCCTCGAGGCCCTGGACGAGCAACTCGGTCCTGTTTTCGACCTCATCCGCAACGACCCCGAGCTTCGCGACAACACCATCATCCTCATCTGCTCGGACAACGGTCCCGAATCCGGAGCCGGGATCTCGGCCCCCTACCGGGGCTTGAAGGGGCAGCTTTACGAAGGCGGCATCCGCTCGCCGCTCATCGTGTGGGCGCCGGGATTTATGAATCCCTCGAAGACGGGCACGATCAATACGACCTCGTATTTTGCGGCGATCGATGTCGTTGCCTCCATCCTGACCGCCGCAGGCGCCGCCCCTCCCGATGGCGTCACGCTCGACGGCGTGCCGGTGCTCGACACCCTGCTGGGCAACTCCACCGCCTCGCGCTCCGGCGCCCTCTTTTTCCGTCGTCCGCCGGATCGAAAGACCGTCAATGGTGTCGGCGGTCAGCCGGACCTTGCCATGCGCGATGGCCGCTGGAAGCTGCTCTGCGATTACGATGGCAGTGCCGCCCAGCTCTACGACCTCGAGACCGACGCGCGCGAACAAACGAACCTCGCGGCCTCGCAACCCGCACGCGTGCAGCAGATGAAAGCCGCCCTTCTCGCGTGGAACGCCACCATGCCCCGCGCGATCGACGCTCCGAACCCGGCATCCGTTCTTCCAGCGATGCCGGCGATGGAGGTTCCCGCAATCCCGGAGGCCGAAGCTGCGGCGCCCTCTCCGGCGGTCTTTGCCGATCACGTGACGATGCTCCGCAGCAAGTCGGCGTCGCGCCTGCGGAGCCGCGTGCAGGACGCGGATGGCATCCAGCGGTTGCACGTGCGGGTGAACGGAAAGAGAACCCGGCTCCACCTGCGCTCCTCGGAAACGGGTGAACGGACGGCATGGCGCGCAACGATCAACGGCGCGGTAAGGAGAGTGCAAGTGGGCATCGTCGACGGACGCGGCATTCGCGAGTCGATGAGCTACAGCTTCGAGGAGCGCCCGCGCCTCGGCGGGCGACGCTCCCACTGGCGCGCAGATGCGCTCGCGGACTAACCTGCGCCAACTCCGCCCCCCGCCAGGCGCCTTACGCGAAAGCGCAGGCCAGTCGGTGCTTGGCAACCGCCTCGACGCGGCTCTTGGCCTGCAGCTTCCCGCAGATGTTCTTCACATGCGTGCGCACCGTTTCCGCGCTGATGTGAAGCTGGTCCGCGATCTCCTTGTAAATGTAACCGCGGGCGAGCAATTCGATGACATCCGTCTCCCGCTCCGAAAGATACCGCCGCTCACGTGCAACGGAACCTTCGCTCTGGAAATGCTGGACAATGCGCCGGATCGCCTGGCTCGACATCGCCGCGCCGCTCTCATGCGCCTCCCGAATTGCGGCGAGAAGCTGTGCCGGAGCGCTGCTTTTCAGCAGATAACCGGCGGCACCCGCGCGAAGGCAACGCAGAATCTGCTCCTGATCGTCGGACACGCTCCATATCAGGATCGGAACGCCGCCGAGACGCGGTTTGAGACGCACAAGGCAATCCAGCGCGGACATTCCGGCCATCTCGGCATCCATCACGACAACATCCGGGCGCCGCTGCGGAAGTTTCTCGAGGGCCGCCTGGCCGGATGACAATGCGCACAGACAAACCATGCCCGGGGTTTCGTTGATCAAACGCATCAACGATTCGCGAAGCGACGGACTCTCCTCGACTACAGTGACAGTCATTTCAGGGGGATTCTCGTTTGAGATCTCCCAAACATAGGACGCGCTCACGTGGGAATCCATGCGATCGCTTGCCGGAAACCTTCGATTTTTTGTCAGCGACAATCCAAGGCTTCGACGCCCGCAGAGGCTGAATTTTCCAGAACACCCGCGGCTTTTCCCGCCAAATGATCCGTCATCGCCTTCCGCCGCGGAGACTGCGATTTTTCGTGCGTTCAGCGCCCGTCGGTGGACGGCACGCGATACCGTGCCCGCCATTTCGACGGCGGTTCACCGGCGAGCCGGGTGAACTGAACGGTCAGATATTCCGGTCTAGAGTATCCCGCCTCTTCGGCGATCCGCTCGAGCGTCCAGTCGGTCTCAAGCAAAAGTTGCTTCACCCTGCTCGCACGCACACGGACCAGTTGCTCGTGAGGTGATACGCCGATGTGCCGGCGGAAGCGGCGTTCGAGCACGGTGCGGGTCGTCCGCAGTTCGCCGAGCAGATCCTCCACCGTCCATCCATCGCACGCATGACTGCGAATGAGCATCAGCGCCCTTGCCACAAGCGGATCGGCCACCGCTGTGACATCGGTGGACTGGCGCAGCACGACATCCTGCGGCGGCACGAGAATTTCCTGATCGGACGCGTTCCGTCCCGCCATCAGCCGGTCGAGCAGCGCGGCGGCCTCGTAGCCGATTCGGACGGCGTTTGGCCGCACGCTCGACAGCGGAGGCGACGCAATGCCGCAGCACGTCTGGTCATTGTCCACGCCAACGACGGCAACCTCTTCGGGCACCACGATGTCGAGTCCACGAACCGCATCCAGCAGCTGCCAGCCGCGCACGTCGCTGCACGCCACGATGCCGACCGGACGCGGGAGCGCCGCCACCCACCGCGCAAGCTGGTCTCTCTCGCGCTCCCATCCACCCTTGCGTTTGTGAGGAACCGGGGAGTTGAACACGCCGCAGAGCACCCCGCGCCCGTTGACCGCCCGTTCCACGCCGGTCTGCCTTCCCGCGGACCACGCGGCGTCTTCGTATCCGCAGAACGCAATGTGGTGAAATCCCCGCTCCAGCAGATGGTCCGCAGCCATCCGTCCGATCGCATCCATGTCGGAACCCACACGCGGCAATCCCAGAAAGCCAAAGTGATCGTTCAAATCGACGGCGGGGAGGCCTTTTCTGGCGAGGAGTTTTGCCCAGCCGGGATTCGTCCAGCGCGTGAGAATCCCGTCCCCCTGCCAGCGCGCCAGCCAGCCCGGCGGCGGAAAGTGCACGCTCCCCGGCTCGAGAAAAACGGACCAGCCCCCATGGGTTCGCAGGTAGGACGAGACACCCTCGACCAGATCGCGACCGTAGGCATTCGACGTCTCGATAAACATTGCGACGCTTCGCGTCTTCCTCTTCCGGGGGGGCTTGCGCGTCGGGGGCATCCGACGCGAATTGTTGGCCAGGCAGTCGCACGACGTCAACGCGCGGACGGACGCTTACCCGGCACCACCGCATGAACGCAGAGGTCGGCCGCGTCATTCCAATTCGGGCAATCACCCGCGCGCGGTAAAACGCGTGGCTGTGTCTTTGCGCTTCCTGACGGAAGCCGCCCCTCCGATCTGACCCAGTCGCGTGGGCATCCCCGAAATCGGGGATGCCGGAATGCCCGCCTTAGGGGATGGCGGAGTTCCTCCCCGCACGGGAAATTCGGGGTGATCCTAAATCGACCGGCGGGCTGCACCGTTCAACGGAGCCCGGCCTTTTCAGTCCCCAAACCCATTCGTCATTCAGCCATGAAATTCCATCCCATCAACACCCGGCGCATCGTAAACGTGGGGAAACGGACGGCCGCCCTTGCGGCGATCGCCGGCACATTCGCATTGCATCCCACGGCATCGGCGCAGTTGATCTTCGCGGACTCGTTCAACGTCACCGACGGCTTCTCCCCAAGCACAGGCTTCGGAAGCAACGGCGTGAATTACGAGATTGCCTCGCGCCTCTCCGGCCTCGCGTTCGATCAGAACCTCGGAATGACCATCCGCCAGAACACGGTCCCCACCCCGATCCGCGGCGCGATCCAATACAGTATCGCGAACAACCAGCTTCAGATCCTGGAAGGCGTGAACTCCGGTGGTTTCCAGTATTCAGCCGATGGCGGCGCGACCGGGTTCAACTTCGGCAGTTTCCTCGAGGGAAAGACCTACGAGATCAAAATCACCATGACCCTCGGTGAAACCGAGAACACCACCCGCCGCATGACGTTCTTCATGACCGACGTTGCGTCTCCGCCCGGAGGTGTCGCGGCTTCGAACTACGGCGTCCAGCTCGTGTCGAACGCCACCGGCGGCGGTCCTATGTCCATCTACGAGCGCATCTCCGTCGCAGGAAGCCCGACCGGGGAGGCGATCAACCGGTCCGTCTTCACCGATCTGGATTTCAATACGCCCGTTCAGCTGCGCCTCGTGATCACTGACAGTGCAAACTACGAGCCCGGCGTCTACGAGTCGACCTACGAACTGTTCGTCAACGACACCTTCGCGACGACGGGCAACTTCCGATTCAACGACTCCGAGCGGTATCTGATCTTCGACATCGCCCAGAATGCCGGTCCGGGCTACTACGACGACTTCTCGGTCACCGTCGTTCCCGAACCGTCCACCCTGGCTCTCGCCATGCTCGGCCTGCTCGCCGGGATCGTCTTCCATCGCCGCTTCGGCGCCCGTCGCACCGTCGCGGCCGGCTAGCTTCCTGTTGTGACCCGGGACGTCCGTGCTTGGGGGTTCGGACGTCCCGGTCGCTCCGGTCCATCCGGTCGGCGCGATTCCGACCGACTTCGCCCATGCAACGTTGTTCGATTTTATCTGCCGGCAATGATTCGCCTCCCTCGCAGAACCCCCATTCGAAGCAGCGCCTGCTGATCACCGCCCTCCTTGCGATCACGGTCGCGTGCAGCAGCGCGACTGCGGCGGATCTGATCCTTTCCGACAACTTCGACGTCACCGGTGGAAACTCGCCCGGCACCGGTTTTGGAAACAACGGCGTCAACTACCAGATCGGCTCCCGACTGGATGGCCTTGCGTTCGACGAAAACTCCGACCTCCGGCTCCTCTACACGACCACAGGCAAACCCGCGAGCGCCTACAGCATCCTCGACAACCAGCTGCACATTGCCGACGCCGCGAATTCCGGTGCGTTCCAATATTCCGCCGACGGCACGACCGCGTTCAACTTCGGGTCCTTCCTCGAGGGGCAGACCTACGAGATCAAGCTCACGATGACTCTCGGCGAGATGGAGAATACCAGCCGGCGCATGTCCTTCATGATCGCCGACTCCGCATCGCCGGCGGGAGGCGTCGGCGGCGCCAACTATGGTTTCCAGATCGCATCGAACGCCTCCAGCGGAGGAACAATGTCCGTCTTCGAGCGTCTCTCCGCCGCAGCGAACCCCGGTCCCACCGCGATCAACCAGTCCGTCGCCACCGGGCTACCTTTCGATGAGCCGATCGCGTTCCGACTGGTCATTACGGACAGCTTCAACTACGCGCCGGGCGTCTACGAATCGACCTACGAGCTGTTCGTCAACGACACCTCCGTAAGCAGCGGCAACTTCCGTTTCAACAACGGCGGCCGCTACCTCATCTTCGATGTCGCGCCGAATTCCGGCCCCGCGCGCTACGACGACTTCTCCGTGACTTCCTCCGGCGGAGGCGGGGGTTCGGGAATCGTGAACTGGACCGGTCAGGACGGCTCGTGGACCACCGCGGGCAACTGGCAGGACAACACGCCTCCCGGAGCTTCAAACAAGGCGAACATCGCCAATGGCGGCACGGCCCGCATCGCCGCCGAAGAATCCGTGATCGTCGATGAACTCCAAGTCGGCAACGGGCAGGCCAGCGGTGGAGCAACTGTGGGCTCGGGATCCGTGGAAATGACCGGCGGATCCCTGAGGGCGGTCACACGTCTGGCCGTCGGCAGGGCGGGAGGCGATGGCGTGATGAATGTCACGGGCGGACTGGTCACCGCCGGACTTGTCGTCATCGGCGACGGAGCAGGCGCAGACGGTCAGTTCTCCCTGGGTGGAAACGCTTCCCTCATCACTTCGGCCGCCGCCGGGATCACCCCCGAGGTGCAGATCGGGGTGAACGGCGGCACGGGCCGGCTCGACGTATCCGGGTTCGCACAGATCTCCGTTCCCCAGGGCCTTCAAGTGGGCGTTGGCGCCGGCAGCGTAGGCACGGCGGTATTCTCCGGAACGTCCACGAGCCGCTTCAACACCCTTTCTCAAATCGGAAATGGCGGCACGGGAGTCATGACCGTCCGCGACGACGCATCCGTGATCTTCAATGGGGCACTGCGCGTCGGAAACACAAGTGCCGGCACGCTGAACATCGAGTCCGGCTACGTCGCGGTCGAAGGAGCCATCGCCATCGGCCGCACAGGCGGGGGCCATGGCATTGTGAATCTTTCCGGCGGTTCGCTCGTCCACACAGGCTCCGGCGGCATCTCCAGCGGCACGAACATCACGATGGGCGCGGTCGGCGCCGGGAATACCGCCACGCTGAACCACACCGGCGGCGTTTTGATCAACGACGCCGCCGAACTCTGGATCGCCGAGGACAACACCGCGACGGTCAATGCCTCGGGCGGACAAGCCTACCTCTCCACCGTTCGCATCGGCTTCCGTCCCGGTTCGAACGGCACGTTGAACATCAGCAACACCGCGGACTACACCGCCACCAACGTCTTCCTGTCGTCCAACGGCGCGGCCGGCGGAGGCACGGGCGTCCTAAATCTGAACGGCGGCACGCTCCGCGCGAACTCGATCCAGGAGGGGCCCGGAGACGCCGGAACGGTAAACTTCAACGGTGGCCGCATCGTAGCCCGCACCGCGAATGCGAACTACTTCAGCAGCTTCGAGAACGCCGACCTGCGGATGCTGGCTGGCGGCCTCGTATTCGACACGAATGGATACGCCATCACGATCACGCAGGCCATCGCTGGCGCAGGAGGTCTTACCAAAACAGGCAAGGGCACGCTGACCCTCTCCGGCGGGGCCGCCTATCAGGGCGACACGGTCGTCGAGGACGGCGTCCTTCTTCTCACGCAGCCGATCCTGTTTGATCTCGCCAATGTCCGGATCTCCGGCGACGGACGGCTGCAGCTCGCGGCCTCGGGTCAGGTGGATACCGTCGGCGCGCTGTTCCTCGACGGCGTGATGCAGGACGCGGGCACATGGGGTTCCATCGGCTCCGGCGCGCAGCACGAAACCGCATTCCTGCTCGGCAGCGGCATGCTGCTCGTCACCGTGCCCGAACCCGCAACAATCCTTCTCCTCCTGAGCGCCGGCCCGCTCGTTTTCCTCGTCGCGAAACGACGCCGCGCCTGACAACCGCCCTGCACGTCCTGCCAATCTGCGATATCGTCCTTCATCCCTGAAACGCCTCGAATGATTATCCAAGCTCTTGCCGCCGCGATTGCCCTCCCGGTTCTCGCCCAGGCACCTTCCGCTCCCTCGAAACCGAACATCGTGGTCGTCTTCATCGACGACATGGGTTGGGCCGACTTTTCCTGTTTCGGAAACAAGGACGTGGAAACGCCGAACATCGACGCCCTCGCCGCCGAGGGCATGCGCTTCGAGCAGTTCTGCGTCAACGCCCCGATCTGCTCGCCGTCGCGCACCGCGCTGCTCACCGGCCAGTATCCGCAACGCTGGAGGATCGACTCTTATCTCGCGAGCCGGAAGGAAAACGAAAACCGCGGCATCGCGGACTGGCTCGATCCGAACGCTCCGACGCTTGCGCGCGAACTCAAGAAGGCCGGCTATGCCACCGGGCACTTTGGAAAATGGCACATGGGCGGTCAGCGCGACATTGGCAACGCCCCGCAAATCGCCGACTACGGCTTCCACGCAAGCCTCACGAACTTCGAGGGCCTCGGCCCGCGCGTTCTCGGCATCGGCGATGCCCACGACGGCTCGCCGCCGCAACGCATCGCACTGGGATCGGACAACCTGGGAAATGGTCCGATCGAATGGGTGGATCGTTCCCAGATCACCGCACGCTACGTCGAGGGCGCCATCGATTTCATCGACAAGGCCGAGGCCGAAGGAAAGCCCTTCTACGTGAACCTCTGGCCCGACGACGTCCACTCTCCGTTCTTCCCTCCCGCCGACAAACGCGGCGACGGCTCGAAACGGGATCGTTACCTCGGCGTGCTCGAGACGATGGACGCGCAACTCGGCCCGCTCTTTGACCGCATTCGCAACGATCCAAAACTTCGCGACAACACAATCATCCTCGTTTTCTCGGACAATGGTCCGGAGGGAGGGGCCGGTTCGGCGGGACCGTTTCGTGGCGGGAAAGGGCAGCTCTATGAAGGTGGGGTGCGCTCTCCGCTCGTTGTGTGGGCTCCCGGAGGGATGCCGGCGTCCGCGAAAGGGGACGTCAATCGCGACTCGTTCTTCTCGAGCATCGATCTCGTCGCATCCCTGCACAAGATCGCCGGCGCACCACCCGCCGCACCGCTGGACGGAGTCGCCCTCCCCGAGGTGCTCCTCGGAAAATCCACGGAATCGCGTGGAAAGCCGCTCTTCTTCCGCCGGCCTCCCGACCGCAACTCCGTCGACGGCCGCAAAAACATGCCCGATCTCGCGATGCGCGACGGCAACTGGAAACTCCTCTGCGAATACGACGGAAGCCGACCCGAACTCTACGATCTCGCAAAGGATCCCTCGGAGTCCCGCAACCTCGCCGATAAAGAGCCCGACCGCGTTCGCAGCATGACCGCCGCCCTTCTCGAGTGGAACCGCTCGCTGCCCCGGGCAAAGGACGATCCCGCGCAATAGTCCGCGCCTACTCGCCGGGAGCCCCGGGATCGCCGGTCTCGGGGCGTTCGTCCGGATCGTCCATATCCTCGATCTCGCGGCGAAGCGCCTTCGACGCGAACGGGCGCACGAATCCGTAGGCAAGGAACAGCACGAACAGCACCGCAGGCATCCACTCCCAGTTCATCGCGGCGAAGACCAGGATCACGATGATCGTGAGAAACTTCGGGATCGACCGCTGCGTGCGCCAGTTCACCGCCTTGAAACTCGGATAGCGCACGCGGCTGAACATCAGGATCGACAAAAAGACCATCAGCACCGGCAGCGCGAATTTCCACGGGCCGATCTCCCGCTGCCCCTCGGCCATCCAAAGCATGAACAGCGTCAGCGAAGCGATGACCCCCGCCGCCGCCGGGATGGGAAAGCCTTCGAAATCCTTCGTCGAGCCTGACGGCTCCGCCGCTGCGAGGCAGTTGAATCGCGCAAGCCTCAACCCTCCGCAGAGCAGATAAAAAAACGCGATCACCCAGCCGGTCTTCGCAAAATCGCTCAACACGATGTCGTAAACGAGCAGCGCGGGCGCCACGCCGAAGGACACGATGTCCGCCAGCGAGTCGAACTCCCGTCCAAACGCGCTCTCGTTTCCACCCAGCCGGGCCAGCCGCCCGTCAAGCAGATCGAAGACGCATGCGCCCAGGATGAATGCTATGGCCTCATGATACTTGCCGCTCGCGATCGACTCTCCCGTGCTCAGCAGCCCTCCCTCGATGATCCGCAGCACCGCCGCGAAGCCGCAGAAAAGATTCCCGGCCGTCATCAGGTTCGGCAGCAGGTAGATCTTGGGTTCGCTCCGGAACATCCGCCCACTAAAGCACAGCGCCGCTCCGCTGGGGAGAGACATGTTGCGGCTCTCACGCCGCGAACATCGCCCCGGAAGAAAACCCTCTGATTAGAGGGAAGACAGTTTTTGCAAAACTCAATTAGCCTCCGCGCTATGAGAACAAGCAACCTCCCCGCAAAGAGCGCCGGGTTCTGGCGGACGGTCGGGATCGGCTTTCTGACGGTCGCTCTGGCAGTGCCGAGCCTCCCTGCCATCGAGCGTAACTGGGCGGGCACCTCGGGCGACAGCTGGTTCGTCCCAGGGAACTGGAATCCCTCCGGCGTCCCGACGGCGAACGACGAGGTCCGGATCGAGGGACTCTCGACTATCGGCTCCGCCGGGGCGGCGGCCTACTGGGTGCGGGTGGGATATTTTCTGAGTGGCGGATTGAACATCTCCTCCGGCGGCACCCTCACCTCCACGCTGGCCGATATCCACCAAGGGACGGTCAATGTGTCAGGCAGTTGGTCCACGCAGGATATGGATATCGCGGGCATTCTCGCCGGCGGAAGTGGAACGCTGAACATCCACACCGGGGGAATCGTCTCTGCCGGGATCCTCAGGGCGGCACAGCCTGTATCGGACGACGTCTACAGCCAGGGCGTGGTCAACGTCGATGGAGGCACCCTGGACACTCAGATCATCAACATGGGAGGAAAGCCGCGCGGTCTCGCCACCTTGAATGTCACCAACGGGGGCATCGTCACGAGTTCGAACCTGCATTTCGCCGGCACAGACACCGGCCAGACGAACCGGATCACGGTCAGCGGTGGCGGCTCCTCCATCAGCGCCTCCGAGAGTCTCGTGATCGTCGGCTACAATTCGGCGATTGCCCCGGAACTCAACATCCTGGATGGCGCCACCGTCACCGTCGGAGCCGGCACCGGCACGCTCAAGGTGGCCCTTGGGAAGGTGAACATCGGCAATGGCGGCGCGGCTGGAACTCTCTACGCCGGAAAGATCGAGAACCACCTCTACGAAACCCCATCGACCGTAAACTTCAATCACACCGGCACGACCACGCTCTCCGCAGATATCACCACGGACATCTCGGTCACGAAGTCCGGATCCGGCGCCTCGATTCTCACCGGAACGAACACCTACACAGGCGCGACCACGATCAATGCCGGCATCCTGCAGATCGGAAACGGCGGCACCACTGGCACGCTTGGTTCCGGCGCCGTGACCAACAACGGCACGCTCGTGATCGATCGCTCCAACGATCTCACGGTCGCGAACACAATCACCGGAGCGGGCGGTCTCACCAAGTTCGGCGCGGGCAGGCTGACTCTCACCGGCACCAATTCCTACAACGGGCCCAACGCAATCTTCGGCGGCGGTGTGGAGTTTTCCTCCGCAAGCAGCCTCGGCTCCGGAAGCATCGCCATCCACAGCGGCGCGACCCTTCGCTGGGGCGCCGGAAACACCGCGGACATCTCGTCACGTCTCACGGCCATCGACGGGGGTGCCACCTTCGACACCAACGGGAACGACGTATGGTTCACGAGCGGGGTGTCGGGGACCGGCGGCATTACGAAAACCGGCGCCGGCACGCTGACTCTCGACGCCCCCAGCAGCTACACCGGGGGCACCACGATCAGCGAGGGAACTCTCCACATCGGCACCGCCGGCTCCATCGGCGCGGGCAACGTGGTCAACAACTCGGCACTCGTGGTGACGCACGCCTTCACGTCCACCACCATGGGCAACAACATTTCCGGAACCGGCACGCTGACCAAACGCGGCAACGGAACGGTGATCCTTTCCGGCACGAATACCTATACCGGAGACACCCGGGTCGAGGCGGGGACGCTCACGATCTCGGGTTCGACGAACACGGGCGGCGGAGACCTCTACGTCGGCTACAACGGCAGCGCCGGTCTCGCCATCAACTCCGGCGCCAGTCTCACCACCGATTTTGCCTACCTCGGCCGGTTCGATGGCGACAACGGCACGGCGAACGTCTCCGGCACATGGACCGCTCCGGGCATCACGATCGGATACTCCGGCAGCGGCACGCTCAACCTCCTCGAGGGAGGCGTCATCAATGGGAACATCGTCATGGGAAGCTTCGGACCATCCGGTGTTCAGAACATCCTGAACATCGGCACCGGCGGCGCAACCGGCATCCTCAACGCATCGACGATCTCCGGGGGCACCCGCGGCGGCACCGTCAACTTCAACCACAGCGGATCCTTCTCCACCGGCGCAGGCGTCAGCGGCAACCTGGCGATCATACACTCCGGCTCGGGCACCACCACACTCTCCGGAGTGAACACCTGGAACCGCGGAACAACAATCAACAGCGGAACCCTCGTCGCCGGTTCCTCAGGGGCTCTTCCGAACAACACCGCCTACGTGGTCAATGGCGGCAAGCTCGATCTCGCATCCGGCCCCACACTCCTGACCATGTCGAGCCTCAGTGGAACGGGCGGTCAGATCGTCATCGGGGGGAAAAACCTCGCGGTCGACCAGGCCACATCGACGACGTTCGACGGCGACATCTCCGGCACAAATGGCCATTTCCACAAACAGGGCACTGGCATCCTCACCCTGAGTGGAACGATTGATCTGGGGCGAAGCTTGGGCATTTCGGGTGGCCAGACGATTGTCAACGGCGGCACTCTCATCGTCGACGGATCCCTGAAAACCCTCGGCGTCCATGTCGGCGAAAACGGGTCCACGGGCACGCTCGTCGTCAACGGCTCGGTCACTGCGGATTCGTTCCTCACCGTCGGTGACAACACCGGTGCGCCCACCACTGGCGGCACGGGCACCCTCACGATCGGGAATGGAGGCGTCGTCACCCTCGGGTCCGGAGCGAAGCTCACCGTGGGATGGACCAACGCCATCGGCACGCTCAACCTCGAATCGGGCGGCACCCTTCGGATGGGCGGCGCCGACGGCATCCAGAAAGCCCCATCCGGCACCGCTACGGTCAACCTTTCCGGCGGAACCATCTCCGTCGTGAACTCCGCGCTCTCCACGAGCCTCCCCATGACGCTGAGCAACCAGTCCACCATCGACACGAACGGCCACGGCGCCGTCCTCAGCGGCACTCTCTCCGGCGACGGCTCCCTTGCGAAAACCGGGACGGGCGAACTCGTCCTCTCCGGCGAAAATACCTACACCGGTCAAACGACGGCGGAGGCGGGAACCCTTCGTGTCGATGGCAGTCTCGCAGGCGGGGTCTCTGTGTTTTCCGGCGCAGCACTGTCCGGCGGAGGTTCCGTTGCCGGACCGTCGGAAATCCACGGCATCCTTTCGCCCGGAGGCATCGACGAGGCCGGCCTGCTGACGTTCGGCGGCGACCTCACGCTCGACTCCAACAGTCACACGGACATCCACATCGGTGGCCTCGATCCCGCGGACTTCGACCGAACCTTCATCGGCGGACTGCTCGACTACGGCGGCACGCTTCACATCTCGCTCATCCACGGCTTCATGCCTCAGATCGGCGATTCCTTCAGGATCTTCGACGCGGCAAACGGGGTCGTCGGCACATTTACAGGCATCAGCATCTCGGATCCCGGACTCGTCGTCAGCTTCGACTACGCCACCGGCACCCTCACGGTCGTCCCCGAACCCTCGAGCTACGCCCTCAGCGTCGTGGGACTCCTCACCGCGGTGCTGATCCGGCACCTCCAAAAGCGCCGCCGTTCCGAGATCTGACCCGGCATCGAGCCCAGGTCGATTCCACCCGGCATCCCTACTTTCTCACCCACATCCCAGTCCGGAAACCCAACTTTTGCACACCATGAAATCCACCCTCGCCATCCTCGCAGCCCTGATCATCTCCGCCACCGCCGGCCACGCTGACGTCCTTTGGGCCTGGAACCTCTCCGGAAATGGCGCCGGGAACTTGCTTTCCACGACCACCGCGGAGGACCTCACAAACGCCATCCTCAGCCGCGGCCCCGGTCTGACGGAGGTCACCAACCTCTCCAGCGTCTACCAATCCATCGATTGGACGACCTCGGCCTCGCCGGACTCCGGAGACTATCTCGAGATCACTCTTTCAGCCTCACCCGGCTACAAATTCTCCCTTACCAGCATCCACCTCGATCACGGTGGCAGCACGGCAGCTCCGACAGATTTCGTGCTTCGCAGCAGCCTCGACGACTATACGACCGATCTGGGTTCCTTCATCTACAGCAACCGGGGCAACCTCGAAAGCGACGACTTCACAGCCCTCACGATCACGGCTCAGTCAAGCCTCACGCTCCGCATCTATGGCTACGGTGCCTCCATCGGAAGCGCAAACTGGGGCCTCTTTTCCTCAACCTTCGAACCGGACGGACCGGACGAATTGATCATTTACGGCACCGTCACGGCCGTCCCGGAACCTGCCACATCAGCCCTCGCAATCAGCGGCGTCGTCCTGATCACCGCACTCCGGCATCGCCGAAATCGAAAAGTCTGAGCACGTGCTCGAGGCTCATCGAGCCGCAAACGTTGTATGGATGAGCCCCGTTCGCGGACCAGGCAAGTGGCGGAAGGGGTGGGATTCGAACCCACGGACCCTTTTGGGGTCGCACGATTTCGAGTCGTGTGCCTTAAACCGGACTCAGCCACCCTTCCTTCACTTCCCGCATGGACAGACAATCCCTGCGGACAGGACGGGAAATCGTAGTGCGCCGCGGCGGCAATGCAACCAGAAAGGTCTGTCCGCGCGAATCCCGGCGTGATAACCAGCGAATCATGAGGATTCTCCTTGCCGCCAGCGAGATGGAACCCTTCGCGTCCACCGGTCCGTTTGGCACGGCGATCGACGCCATCGCGCGGGAGCTGGCCGCGCGCGGTCACGAGGTGAGTGTTGCGCTTCCGTGGTATCGGGAGGCGCGGGAAAACGCGGGATCGAAAGCGAAGCGCACCGGCGCCCGCTTTTCCGTGCCGCTCGGGGGAGCGAAGGTCCCGTGTGCAATTCGCGAGACCCGGACGAAGTCCGGCGTTCAGGTTTTCTTTATCGAGCGTGACGAGTTCTTCGACCGCACCGGCCTCTATGGAACAGGCGACGGCGATTATCAGGACAATGCCGCCCGATTCATCTTCTTCTCGAAGTGCGTCGTGGAACTGGCAAAGCGGCTCGATCCCGCGCCCGACATCCTTCACGCGCACAACTGGCAGGCCGCGCTCGTGCCCGTCTTCGCCTCGGAGCAGCGTGTCGCTGCGCGCACGGTGCTGACCGCGCACACACTGGAATATCAGGGCAACTTCTGGAGCTACGACTTTGCGCTGACGAATCTGCCGCCCCATTGGTTTTCGCCGCGCGGGCTGGAATACTACGGCAGCATGAATCTGTTGAAGGCGGGGATCCTTCTCTCCGACGCGGTGGTGCTGCCGGGATCGCGCCTTGCAAGCGAGGCTCAGAAGCCGTCGTTCGGATGTGGGTTGGACCCGGTGCTTCGCGAGAATGCCACCAAGCTGGAAGGCATCCTCAACGGAATGGAAACCGACGTGCCGATTCCAGCGGACAAGACAAAGCCCCGCGCTTCCTGGGCTTCACGCGCCGGATTCGACGACGGCGGTCCGTTTCTGCTCACCGTCACCGATGCAATGACCGGCGACGGAATGGAACTCGCGCTGCCCGCAATGGACCGGCTCGCAGAGGCCGGTGCGCGTCTGGCGGTGCTCGGACGCGTGTCCCGGGAAAACCTCGCGGCGATGGAGTTCGCCCGTCGGCGGCATGCCGGCAGGCTGGCCTGGTTTCCGGAGTTCGACGACGCACTGCTTGCCGGGGCGCTGGCGGGATCGGACGCATTGCTTTGCCCCGCTCCCATCGCACCGGATTGCACGATCGCCGCACGGGCGATCCGACACGGTCTTCCGCCCATCGCGATCGCGTGCGGCGGACTGCACCGTTTCGCTCCCGCCTGGTCAAGGGCGGATGACACCGGCTTTGCCTTCCCTTTTTATCGCGCAACCTCCCCGGCGCTCGTGGACGCAGCGCGATTTGCCGGCGGGTGCTTCCGCGACTCCGAAACATGGACGTCCATTGTCGCCCGCGCCAGGGCGGAGGACTTCTCCTGGGCAAGAAATGCCGCCGAAACAGAGGCGCTCTATGCGTCCATTCTTGCGCGGTTCGGCATGCTGCGCGCGGCCTGATGCTGCCGGAAATCCGCACTGAAATTCCGGGACCGGAATCGCGCCGGCTCGCCGCCGAGCTGCGGAGATTCGAGTCGCGCAACGTCACCTTTGTCAGCGACTCGTTTCCAATCTTCTGGGAGCGCGCGGAATGTGTGAACGTCTGGGACGTCGACGGCAATCGCTTCCTGGACCTCACCTCGGCGTTCGCCGTCACCGGCCTTGGACACGGCGCGCCGGAGGTCCGCGCGGCACTTCACGCCCAGGCCGACCGGCTGATGCATGCGATGGGCGATGTGCATCCCACACGGGAAAAGGCGGAACTTTGCCGCATGCTGAGCCGGATTACATTTGAGCGCTGGGGCGCCGGGATCGCCAAAACGACGCTCGCGTGCTCCGGCTCGGACGCCGTGGAAGCGGCATTGAAAACCGCACTTCTCCACACCGGCCGACCCGGCGTCATTTCGTTCGAGGGCGGTTACCACGGACTCGGACTCGGCGCGCTGGAAACGGCGGGCATTGCCTTCTTCCGGGATCCCTTTCACGCACAGCTGGCCGGATTCGGAATTCGCCTGCCCTACCCACGCACCTCGCTCGAAGAAGTGCGGGAGGCTTTGGACTCCGCTTTTGCCACTGGAAACATCGGCGCGGTTCTCGTCGAGCCGGTGCAGGGAAGGGGCGGAGAAATCGTGCCGGCCACCGGGTTTCTCGAGCTGCTGCGCGAGCGCTGCGACGCCCATGGAGCCCTCCTCATCGCGGATGAAATCTACACGGGCTTCCACCGCACGGGCCGGCTCTTCGCATGCGAGCATTCGGGGATCGCTCCGGACATCGTCTGCCTCGGAAAGGGCCTGACTTCCGGATTTCCACTCGCGGCGTGCGTGGGCCGGGACGCCGTGATGAACGCATGGCCGGAGAGCAACGGCGAGGCGCTTCACACCAGCACGTTTCTGGGAAATCCCATGGGCTGCGCAATGGCACTCGCCTCCATCGAGCGCCATCTCGATCCTTCGACGGAGGACCAAGTCCGGCGGGCGTCAGCAGCCTTGGACGAGGCTTTGCGGCATATCGATTCGCCACGGGTTGCCGAAATCCGTGGAGTGGGATTGATGCGAGGAATCGCCGTCGGCGATTCAAACGGACAGCCGGACGCCCGGCTCGCGGGAGCAATCGTCGTTCAAGCCCTGCGCGACGGGATTCTTCTTCTGGCAGGTTCGCCAGACGGCAATGTGATCTCGCTGACTCCGCCCTTCGGCATCCAGCCGGCGGAAATCGACCTCACGGTCGCGCGGATTCAGGAGTATCTCACGTCCTTGGCAGGATCCATCTCGTAGTCGATGGCCATGCGTTCGGTCGTGTTCGGCCGGATGACCTCCTCGACGAACTTCACGTGGTTGGGATCGTCGCGGTAGATCGCAAGTTTCTCCATGCTCTCGACATCGACCGAGAGAAAAAACGTCCAGTCAGCATTCGGCGTGATTGGCTTGCCACACCGGACATTGAGCACTTCGGGGATCTTCAGGAGCTGGATGCGCGTCTGCCGCATCATCCACTCGATCTTCGCATCGTCCACCTCGGGCTTGAGCTTGAATAGAACGAGGTGATGAACCATCGCAGGGGCGGCCTACCGCGACCAGTCCAGCGCGCCCTTCTTGAGCGCATAGACATAGCCAAAGAGAAGGACCAGAACGAACATGGCCATGCTGCCGAGCACGATCGGCGCGTTCGCCGCCACGGTCTTTCCGAGGCCACCAACGAGGTCTGCAAAGGCCAGCGCCCACGGATACATGAACACGATTTCGATGTCGAAAAGGATGAAGAGCATCGCCACGAGGTAAAACTTCACGCTGAACCTCGGTTGCGGGCCCGGCTCCGGCCGCACACCGCATTCGTAGGCGATATCCTTGGTCGGGTTGCGCTTGCCCACCCGTCCGAGCGCAAGATTTGCCCCGACCGCCGCCGTTGCGAAGCCAATCGCAACGAGGACGTGCAGGAGAATCGGCACGTAGTCCTGAATCATCGTCAGCGCGTATAGCGAATCCCCACACGCTCCGCAACCGCGGAGCGGGGAATTACTTCCCCGCAGTCACGGGTTCGGGCGGGGTCAGCGCCTTGGAGAGCGAAGCGAGGCCCTTGTATTTCTTGCCGGTCTTCTTGACCATGCCACGCGACACGAGGTTCTGAAGCTTCTCGTAGGCACGAAGCCTGAGCATCTCTTCGCCGCCGCTCGCAGCGTTGCGCGCACGCAACCGTTCGTGGACGACGTCGAAAAGTTGTTTAAACTCGAAGGAAGTCTTCTTGGATAGAGCTGCAACCAGCTCCTCGGTCACGAGATCGGGAAGGCGGCGGGAAAAAGCACTTTTTCTTTGCATAACCGTGAACTGACAGAGTAGCACACGATCGGTTCAAAGTCAGCGGGTTTTTTGACTGAAAAGCAACAGGAGGGGCATGGGAGGGCCTAATTTCCGCCTTCGAGGCCCCTGTTTAAACCCCGGTTCAGGAGCGGATTCGCCGCTTCCAGGGGTAGGAGCCAAAGCAATGGAAGGTCCCGCTACGCCGTCGGGCACGCTCGATTACCCCGTCGTAAGCCGGGACCCCGGGCGCACCGTCGATTTCCATGAAAAAGACGGCCCGAGTCGCATCCCCCTGAAACGGCCGGGAAATAATGCGGTTGATATTCACCTTCGCGCGCGCAAATGGCTCGAGAAAGCGATACAGGCTCCCGCTCTCGTTGCCGAAGGACACGGCGAGCGCGGTGCGCGCTTCCGCGGGATGCGCGGGCGGGCGTTCCGAGCGGGCCAGCACGAGGAAATGGGTGACATTTGTCTGGCCGGGCACCACCGGGCATTTCAAGACATCGAGCCCATGCACGTCGGCCGCCCCGGGCGAAGACAGCGCCGCTGCGTCCTTCGATGCCGCCGCCCGCTCCGCGGCGACCGCGGTGCTGGATACGATCTCGATCGTCGCTCCGGGAAGGTTTTGGGCAATCCAGTCCCGATGGTGGCGCACCTGCGCAAAGTGCGAGAACACCCGCTTCACGCGACGCCCCTTCCGACCCAGCAGCGCAATACGCACATCGAGCTCGATCTCTTCGCGCACGAAGAGGGCTCCCGCATTCTCGACCAGCAGATCCACCGTGTCGTAAATGGTTCCTCCACTGGAATTCTCGAGCGGAACGACCGCCAGCGCGCTCTCATTGCCGAGAAGGAACTCGAACACCCCTCCGATGCTCTCGCGGGGGACGAGACGATCCTCGTTCCGAAACCGCCGCCGCGCGACGATATGCGAGAACGTGCCGCGGGGGCCAAGGTAGGCGACTGGAACCATGCCGCCATCCTGAGCGGATCGACCGTCGGAGCAGCAAGCCCTTTTCGCCGTTTTGCTCGATTTCGCCCGGACCATGCGACACCCTGCCGCGCATGATTCTCACGGGCCTCACCAAACACCGCGACCTCGGACTTCTCCTGCTTCGCATCGGGCTCGGCGGGATGTTCATCGTGATGCACGGCTGGCCAAAGATCGCGGGTGGCGCGGCAAAGTGGAAGGAACTCGGCGGCGCGATGAAGAATCTCGGCATCTCGTTCGCGCCGGAGGCATGGGGATTCCTGGCCGCCGCCGCGGAATTCGGAGGGGGCATCCTGCTCGTTCTCGGTTTCCTCTTTCGTCCCGCCTGCGGAGCCCTTGCATTCACGATGGCGGTCGCCGCGCTCATGCACCACAAACTCGGAGGATTCGGCAGTGCGACCTATCCGGTGGAACTCGGAATCGTCTTCCTCGCTCTGATTCTCATCGGGCCCGGCCGCTTCAGCATCGACCGAAGCTGATGGATCAGGATCGTCACATCCTGTTCTTTTTCCTGGTCGCGCTGGTCGCCGCACTCGGCATCGCGCTGGCAATCCTAAGCTGGCGGCAGGAACAAAAGCGCCTGGCCGCATTACGGGACTTCTGCGCTGTCCGCGGCCTGTCCTTTTCGCCAGCCCGCGACCACGAACTTTCCCGGACGTTCGAATTCATTCCGGAGATCTCGAACGGTCGCAACCGTTACGCGCAGGACGTCGTTCACGGCACGGTCGAAGGCTCCCCCATCCTGGCCTTCGAGCATCACTACGAAACGCGCTCCAAGAATGCCCAAGGGCACACCTCCACGCGCCACCATTACCACTCGGTCGTTGCCATCGAGCTCCCGCGATCTTTTCCCGATCTCTGTATCTCGCCCGAAGGCATTCTCTCAAAGATCGCGCAGGCAATCGGCTACGACGACATCGACTTCGAGTCGCACGAGTTTTCCCGCGCCTTCTGCGTGCGATCGAAGGACCGGCGATTCGCCTACGATTTCTGCAATCCGGCAATGATGGAATTTCTCCTCAGTCGTCGTTCGATCCGACTGACCCTGCACGGCAGCTTCCTCACGACCGTCCACGATGGGCGGCAGGAGGCCGCACTGCTCGAGCAACGACTTGCCGATCTGCTGACCATGCGGCGATTGTTGCCGGAATACCTCTTCTCCTGAAATGGACGCGACGCTCCCCGCACTCGTCATTCTCTTCGTTGCGATCGCGCCGCTCCTCTACGCGCTCGCGCAATACAACGCACTGGTCTCGCTGCGAAATCACATCCGTGAGTCCTGGGCGGACATCGACACGGAACTGAAGCGTCGTTACGACCTCATTCCCCGTCTCGTCGAGGTCGCCCGCGGTTACGCGGCACACGAAAGGGCCGTCTTCGAACGCATTGCCGAACTCCGCACAAAGGCTGCATCCCATCACAGCACCATCGCCTCGCAGGCCGCCGACGAGAGCGAACTCGTCGCGGCGATCCGCCAGCTCTTTGCGGTGGCGGAAAACTATCCCGAGCTGAAGGCCGACCAGCATTTCCTCGAACTCCAGCGCGAACTCGTCCGCACGGAGGATCGCATCCAGGCTGCACGCCGTTTCTACAACGGCAACGTCCGCGACTATCGCAACAAGTGCGAGTCGTTTCCGAGCAACATTGTCGCGAGTGTGTTCGGCTTCGGACCGGCGGCGTTCTTCGACGTCGAGCCGAGCGTCCGGGAAGCACCCGCCGCCAACTGACGGCTCGTCCATCGAAGGGGCGTCTCCGGAATCTGACATAGGACCAATACGGCTTGCGCAGGCCGAAATCGCCCGCCAACGTGGTCGCACGACCATGCGAAAATCTGCTCTCCCCATCGCCGCGATCGCCTTCGGCCTTGTCACGTCCGCAGCCATTTCCGCGCCGATTCCCGGCCCCGCCGCGTTCGTCGATCCCTTCATCGGCACCGCCGGCCACGGCCACACCTTTCCGGGCGCAACCGTGCCTTTCGGCATGGTGCAGGTCAGTCCTGACACCGGTTTGAACGGCTGGGATCGGTGCTCAGGCTACCACTCCGACGACACGACGCTGCTCGGCTTCAGCCACACCCATCTCAGCGGCACCGGCGCAAGCGACCTCGGCAACATTCTGTTCATGCCCTCGATGGGCGAGGTCGTCTGGGACCCGATCCCCGGCGGCAGGACCGGCAGCGGCTTGAGGCACGACGATGGCTACCGCGAGCGAATCGACCGCTCCGAGGAAAAGGCGTCGCCCGGCTATTACACAATCAAGCTGAAGGACGTCCGCGTGGAACTCACCGCCTCCGAGCGTGCGGCGATGCATCGCTACACCTTTGCGAACAGCGGCAACGCCTCGCTCCTCATCGACCTCGCGCAAAAGATCCACGGCGGTGACAGGCCGAACGCCGAGGGCACTCTGACGATCGAGAATCCCACGACCGTATCCGGTTCACAGCGCACGGGTGGATGGGGCGGCGACAAGACGTGGTATTTCGTCGCACAGTTCTCCGAACCGATCGTCGGCAACGACTTCCGCGTCGACGGCAGCAAGGTTGAAGGAAAGAAGGCCGAGGGCAACCGCGTCCGCGGCTCGCTCGACTTCAAGGTGCGCGCCGCGAAGCCGCTCGTCATCAAGGTTGGACTCTCCCCGACCAGCATCGAGGCCGCCCGCCGGAATCTCGAAAAGGAAATCGGCGGCAAGGATTTCGACGCCGTTCGCACGGCAGCCGTCGAGAAGTGGAACAAGGAGCTTGGCCGCTTCGCCATCGAAACGAAGAACGATGCCGAAAAGCGCACGTTCTTCACCGCCGTCTACCACGCAATGATCGCGCCGAACCTCTACAACGACGCCGACGGCACCTACATCGGTCCCGACCGGGAGGTTCGCAAGGATCCCGGCTACAACTACTACTCGACCTTCTCGCTCTGGGACACCTTCCGCGCCGCACACCCGCTCTTCACTCTCGTGCAGCCGGAGCGCACGAAGGATTTCCTAAAAACGATGGTCCGCCACTACGAGCTTTCCTCATTCAAGCAGCTCCCGGTCTGGACGCTCACCGGCAACGACAACTGGTGCATGATCGGCTACCACTCCATCCCCGTGATCGTGGACGCCTATTTCAAGGGCTACACCGACTTCGACACCGACAAGGCCCTCGAGGGAATGATCTCGAGCTCAAACCGCCGCGAGGGCGCACAGCACTACGCCGAGAAGGGCTGGGTGCCCGCCAGCGACGATCACGCACAGGGCGCCTCCCGCACGCTCGAATACGCCTACGACGACTGGTGCATCGCCCGCTTTGCCGAGGCTCTCGGAAAGAAGGACATCGCCGCCGAATACGACAAGCGTGCGAAGAACTACCTCAACGTCTTCGACAAGGAAGCCGGACTGATGCGCGGCCGTCTCGAGGACGGGTCGTGGAAGGAACCCTACGATCCCACCGTCGTCGACACTTCGTCGTTCACCGAAGGCAACGCGTGGCAGTATTCGTGGACGGTCATGCAGGACGTGCCCGCGCTGATCGAGTTGATGGGTGGCCCCGAAAAGTTCACCGCGAAACTCGATGAAATGTGGGAGACGGAAAACATGCAGTCGCATCTGCCCGACGTCACCGGACTGATCGGCCAGTATGCCCATGGCAACGAGCCCAGCCATCACGTCGCCTATCTCTACGACTTCGCCGGCAAGCCTTGGCTCACGCAAAAATGGGTCCGCCGCGTGATGAAGGAGATGTATACCGACAAACGCGACGGCATCTGCGGCAACGAGGACTGCGGCCAGATGTCCGCGTGGTATGTGTTCAGCGCACTCGGCTTCTACCCCGTCAACCCCGCCAGTGGAATCTACATGATCGGAAGTCCGCTGTTTGCGAAAGCCGGCATCAAGGTCGGTCCGGAGAACAATCCGAAGACCTTTGTCGTCATCGCCGAGAAGAACAGCCCCGAGAACATCTACATCCAGTCGGCGACCCTCAATGGCAAGCCGCTCGATCGTGCGTGGATCACGCACAAGGAACTGGCCGCGGGTGGCGAACTGAAGTTTGTCATGGGCTCCAAGCCCAACGAAGCATGGGGCGCGAAGAATCTCCCGCCCGCGATGGGATATTGATCCTGTCACCGCTTCCAGACGCTTCATCGATTTCCTCAATGTCGCCGGATCGAGTATCGATTCGGCGGCAGATGCGTCCGGTGCTACACGGGTCGCATGGACGCACTCGTCGAGGAAATCTCCAGCATCCGTTCCGTTCAACACGACCTCCAGCGGCAGCTTGACCGGCTCGGAAACCGGATTGACAACGTCGAAGCCACGCTGGCCTGCCGTCGGCTTTCCTCCAGTCCTCCTCCGGCCTTCGCCGGATTCCCGCCTCCCCCGGCAAAGGAGGAGCCCGAACCGGTCGAACGCGAGTCCGTTCCCCCTCCGCCACAGCCGACGGATTCCGGGGAAACTGCGTTTTTCAAAGACCTGGACGAAACGGACGCGCCCTCCACTCCTCCACCCCCGCTGCCGGAGCCGGCAACGTCATCGCGTCAGGCGGATGGAGAGACGTTGGAGATGCGCCTTGGGCAGGTCTGGCTCGTGCGCATCGGCATTGTTGTCCTGCTGACCGGTCTGGTTTTCCTCGGCAACTACGCCTACCATGAATTCATCGACCGCGTTGGCGCGATTGGAAAACTCGCCCTGATGGCGCTCGCCGGCGGCGCGTTGTCCGCGACCGGCTGGTGGTTGCAGCGCCGGGATGCCTTCCGCAATTTTGGCCGTGTCCTCCTCGGCGGTGGTCTCGCAACGCTCTACTACACGACCTACGCCTCCCACTTCGTTCCCACGCTTCGGGTCATCAGCTCGCCGCTCCTCGCCGGAACGCTGTTGCTCGCAATGGGCGGCGCGTTTGTCTGGCTCGCGGATCGCATCCGATCCAGCCTGCTCGCGGGAACCACGATCGCGCTCGCGTTCTACACCGCGGCGATCAACCCCATCGGCAACTTCTCGCTCTTCAGCAACCTCGTCATCAGCGGCGTCGGTGTCGTCCTGCTTGCCCGGCGGCAATGGTCCGCGGTTTCGTTCCTCACACTCGCGGGCTCCTACGGCGCATTCGCCTTCTGGCGTCTGCACGAATCCGGAAGTTTCGTCGCGGCTCCGGAGGCATTTCTCCCGGCCGTCCTGTTCCCCGCCGCCTACTGGATCGTCCACACGGCCGCAGTCCTGTGGCGACGCACCCCGGCGCTCGATCCTGCCGCGCGCCCGGTTTACCTGACAATCAATAACGCCGCGTTCTTTGCCCTCGTCGCACCGGTGGTCGAGGGGCGTTATCCCGGCTCTTTATGGATCTGCGCCCTCGGCTTCGGCGCTGTCCTTCTCGTTCTCGGAGTAGTCGCCGCGCGCACCGCACCCGAGGAGGGCGTCTTCGACGGCAGCTACCTTGCACAAGGGCTCGGACTCGTGTTCGCCGCACTCGCATTCAAACTCGCAGGCTGGACGCAACCCGTCGCGTTCGCATTGTTCGCCGGCACGCTGCTGGGCATCAGCCGGCTCCGTCACGGCGGATTGTTTCGCGTCTTTGCAATGCTCGCCGCCGTGATCTCGGGTGTCACCGCTGCTCAGGACATCGTCATGGAGGTAAACGGATCGCGCCTCGTCGGTGGTATTTGCGCCGTCCTTTTGACTGCAAATGCCCGAGTTCTCCGATCGCTGAAATATCCCTCAACGGCACGTCACTCCGATCTGGAAGTCCTGGCGCATCTCGCACTCGCGACACTCGTCACGATGGCGGCGACAAGCTTCGGCAGTCCGTTTGAAAGCGGAATCCGTCTCGTCGCGCTCGGCATCACGGCCACCTTCGCCTTCCGCATCGCGCGGCTGCCGGAACTCGCCATCGCCGGTCAGGCGCTCGTAATGCTCGGGCAACTCTATTTTGCCATCGACGCCGTCGCCGATGGTCCGAAACCTCTCTGGCCGGTCATTGCAGGGTCCATCCTCGTGTTCTGGTGGCAGCGACAGGTTCCGCGGATGCCCCGCATTGCCAGATTCTGGCAATCCATTCACTGCATCGCGCCTGCGTTCATCGGAATCCTCGCTATCGAACGATTCATTCCGGAGTCGTGGCAGGGATGCGTGTATGCGGGCATCGCACTCGCGCTCATCGTTGCCGGCTTCAGTTCTCGCGCGTGGCCCGTGAGCATCGTCGGAGGAGCGTTCACCGTCGCCTCGATCCTTACGGTGGCACATGCGATTGCGGATGCCCAAAGCTGGCTTCCGCAACTGACCACCCTCGCCGTATTACACGCCCAGGCCCTGGCCATCACCGCACTGGGCCACCGCGCTCCGGTGAACACCGCGGGCACGCTGCTCGGCATCAGCCGCATCCTTCGCGGCATCGCATCGGTCTTCGCTGTCTGGCTCCTCTTCGTCCATGCGCCTGCAGAGCTGTGGTTCGTTTCCCTCATTGCGGTGGGATGCCTCGTGCTCGTGGTGGGCGGAGCAGTCACAAGCCTGGAAGCCGTCGTGCAGGCAGCCGGGTTCCTGACCGCGGGATTCGCCGCGTGGATCTCCCATGGGGCGACACCGGCCGTCTGGAACTTCGCGGCGTTCGCCATTCTGATCGGTTCGCAGCGGTTCGTGCGCAGCCGTGCTTCATGGCTGCCGAATTTGGCAGACACGATCCTGATCGCCGCGGCCACCGGTGGGTTGTGGTTGCTTGTGCATCGCACCCTCACCGCCCAGGAAAGCGGCTTCCTGATCACCATCGCATGGTCCCTTCTCACCTTCGGAACCCTGGCAGCCGGCTTCGTCTGGAAGGAACGCGCCTATCGTCTCGCCGGGCTGTTCATCCTCGCATCCGCCGTGCTGCGGATCGTCCTGGTCGATGTCTGGGCGCTGGACACGATCTCCCGAATCGTGAGTTTCCTCGTGCTGGGCGTCGTGTTGATCGCGCTCAGTTTTCTTTACAACCGGCACGCCGCCGCCCTGCGCAAATGGCTCTGATTCTCCGCTCCGGTTTCCTTGTGATTGTCCGCACGAAGGCCGGTCAACCGTCGATCACCACGCGCAGTCGCTCCGCGTCTAGTCCCTCGAGCGAGCGCACCGCAAGGTCGGCGGCACCCAGCGCATCCAGGGGATTTGTCGTCGCGACGGCAACGCATTTCATCCCGCCGGCATGGGCCGCCTCGATGCCGACAAATGCATCCTCGATCACCACGCAACGTTCCGGCGAAAGGCCGATCCGCTCCGCCGCCAGTAGAAAAATATCCGGCGCGGGCTTGCCGTGCGTCACATCGTCGCCCGACACCACCGCCGCAAAGAAACCGTCGAGTCGGAGCATTTCGAAGAGCGCATCCAGATTCTCGCGTGGCGTGGACGACCCCACCGCACAAGGAACCCCCGCGTCACGCAACGAAGTCAGCAACTCACGCACACCGGGGAGGGCGACGATCCCGTCCGCACGCACCCGCTCGCGATACAACGCCTCCTTGCGCGCCGCCAGCTCGGCCACCGCAGCCGCCTCCGTCGCCCAGCCGAGGTCGGGGATGATCACTTCGTTCTTCTTGCCAAAACCCCGTTTGAAATGGCCCTCCGGCAACGGGAGATTTCGCTCCGCTGCGAGCAGTTCCCACGCCCGCTCGTGCTGGGCGGAGGAATCCACCACCACGCCGTCCCAATCGAAGATCACGCCAAAACTCATCCGATCATCTAAATGAAAAGCCTCGGATCCCGCATTAGAAACCTGCCCCGTGCCGCCGGGGCCGCTGCGACCGCCGTCGCGTTGAGCACCTCGGTCATCGCCGCGGAACCCCAGCGGGTGATCTTCATTCACGGAATCTGGGACACGCTCGGTTCGCTGCGCCGACTGGACACCGCACTTCGCGACGCGGGCTTCGAGACGCTGGTGGTGGAGCTCCAGCCCAACGACGGCTCCGTTTCCCTCGAAAAACTCGCAGGGCAGGTTCACCGCGATATCGAGGCGCGATTCGGAAGCGACGCCGCGTTCTCGATCGTCGGATTCAGCATGGGCGGCCTCGTTGCCCGCAGCTACCTTCGCCAATACGGAAAACCCGGACGCGTCCCGGCCGTTGTCACGATCGCCTCCCCGCATGGCGGCACCTGGCTCGCGTGCTTCAGCGCACTGCGGGGAGTGCGCGAGATGCGGCCCGGCAGTCCGTTTCTTCGCGCGCTCGAAGATGACCACCTGCGATTCCACGGAACGAAGTGGACAACCATCCGCACTCCGTTCGATCTCATGATTCTCCCCTCCAACAGTTCCGCGCTTCCGTGGGCGAGGAACATCGTCGTTCCCGCTGCCGCGCATCCGCTCCTCGCCTTCGACCGGCGGGTCATCCGTCACACGCTCGAAGCACTCGGCGTCAACACGACGTCGGCATCCGCCGCGCCAGCTTCACGCCGTGCGGGATCGCTCCAGCGACGAATCCCAGGCACTCCACCGCTCCCGAAGGCTTCCCGGGAAGCGCAATAACGAGCGCACTCCCAACGACCGCCGCCATTCCCCGCGATAGGATCGCATTCGGCGTGATCGCCATCGAACCCGCCCGCATCGCCTCGCCGAATCCCGGAATCTCGACCCGCATGATTCCGCGAATCGCCTCCGGCGTCACGTCGCGCTCTGCGATTCCCGTGCCGCCCGTGGTCAGAATCAATCCACATCCCTGTGCCTCAAACGACCGCACGGCAGCGCGGATCCGATCGATGTCGTCGGGCACCACCGCGTCCGCGATCACCTGCCATCCACGGCGCTGGCACTCCGCACGCACCGCCGGACCTCCTGCGTCCTCGTAATCGCCCGCCGCCGCACGATCCGAAACCGTAATCACACCGACCGCGATCACAGCGGCTCCTTCGTCTTTTCGAGCAACCGGACGCCCTCGATCGTCATCGTTTTGTCGATGGCCTTGCACATGTCGTAAATCGTCAGCGCCGCTGCGGAGACTCCGGTAAGCGCCTCCATTTCCACACCGGTCTGCGCCGTCGTGCGCACGCTGCACCGGATGCGGATGCCCCGTGATTCGGCTTCAAAAGCAACCTCCACACCGGTCACCGGCAGCGGATGACAGAGCGGAATCAAATCGCTCGTCCGCTTCACCGCTTGAATCGCTGCAATCCGCGCCGTCGCGAGGACGTTTCCCTTGGCCACCTCGTCCGCGGCAATTCGCGCCAGCGTCTCCGGGGTCAGCGAAATAAATCCGCACGCTGTCGCCTCGCGCCGCGACACGGGTTTCGCGGACACGTCGACCATGCGCGCCGCGCCGGTCTCGTCCAGATGCGTAAATCCTTCGCTCATCCGCCGATTGCCACCATCCGCCGTCCCGGTTGATACATTCCCCGGAAGTCGTGTTCCCGCGGCTTTCGCTCGACGACATCCCGGAAAAATTGGGCAAGCTCCGCGTCCGTCACTCCACGCCGCAACACCGTTCTCACATCAAACTCGAGGTGGCTCCCCAGGCATGGTCGCAGTTTCCCGTCGCAGGTCAGCCGCAGCTTGTTGCAACTTTCGCAGAAATGGAGGTTCGTCATTGCTCCGATGAACCCCACTCGCTGGCCCGTCCCCGGAATCCGGTAATACGACGCCGGCCCGTTCGTTCGGAAGTCCGGCTCCGGGATCAGCGATCCATGCTTGCGCGCAATTTCCCTCATCGCCTCGTTCACCGGCAAAAAGGTCGTCTCGCTCAATACCTCGCGATCCGACACGGGCATCAACTCGATGAATCGGAGCAGCAACCCTCGTTCGCGAGCAAACTCGACCAGCGGCAAAATCTCCGTCCGTCCGCGCACGAGCACGGCATTGATCTTGATTGAGTCGAATCCCGCATCGCGCGCGGCCTCGATTCCATCCAGAACCCGCGGAAGGAAATCGCGCCCCGTCACCGCCGCATACGTCCCGCGATCCAGCGAATCCAGCGAGATATTCACCGTCCGGACTCCGCGGTCCCGCAACGCCTGCGCCATCGTCACTCCGGACTCCAACCGGCCCGCCAGCAGCGTGCCGTTTGTGGAAAGCCCCACCTCACGAATCCCGTCGATCTCCGCGAGCTGGTCGAACAACGTCAGCACGCCACGACGGGTCAGCGGCTCGCCCCCGGTGACACGAACCTTTGTCACCCCCAGTTCCGCCCCGATACGAACCAGCCGCGCGATTTCCTCGTAAGTGAGCACCTCGGCGTGGGGCAGCCATTCCTGCAGCTCTCCCGGCATGCAATACGTGCAACGCTCGTTGCAGCGATCCGTCACCGACAGTCGCAGATACGAGATCCGATGCCCCCAGGCGTCCTCCATTTCGCAAACATAACGTCCTGGCTTGAGAAAGCCGAACGATAATCCCCGGTTGCGAAACGGCGGATGGATGCTTCGGGGCAAGGAATTCATCTTCCCCCCTCTCCGCATCCCCGCTATCCACAATTCCGTGGAAATCCGTAAATCCGAAGAACAAGGCGCAACCCTGCTCGCACTCGAGGGCGAAATCGATCTCCACGCCTCCCCCCGTCTGCGCGAAGCCCTCCAGGAGATTGCCGAAAGCAAGGCTGAGGTTCTTCTCGTCGATTTCTCCGACGTCAAATACATCGACTCCTCCGGCCTCGCGACGCTTGTCGAATACGTCCGTGAGAGCAAGGCCTTCAACGGCAGGCTCGCCCTTTTCGGGCTGCAGCCGAAGGTCAAAATGGTCTTCGAACTCGTGCGGCTGAACGAGCTGTTCACCATCGCCGACACGAAGGAAAACGCCCTCGCCGCGCTTTCGGCGGGCTGATTCGTCACGCCGCGTGCGGGATTACTTCGCGCTCAACGCCAGCATCCTTTACTGGACCTTTCTCGCGCCGTTTCGCGGAAAGGCCCTTCGCATCGCAGCGACGTTTCACCAGATGGTGCGCATCGGCGTGCAGGCGGTGCCCATGACCGCACTCACCTCACTCAGCATCGGAGTCACTCTCGCCATGCAGGGCGCCCACGAACTCTCGCGCATGGGCGCAACCGCGTTCGTTCCGGACCTCGTCGGAATGTCGCTCCTGCGGGAACTTGGGCCACTGCTGGTCGGCGTCGTCGTCATCGGCCGCAGCGGTTCCGCGATCACCGCCGAGATCGGCACGATGAAGGTCTCCGAGGAAATCGAGGCGCTGGAGGTGATGGCCATCAACCCCGTCCGCTTTCTCGTCGTGCCCCGGTTCCTGGCCATGATGGTCATGCTCCCGACGCTGACCGTCTTTGGAAACTACATCGGTCTCGCCGGCGGCTGGGCAATCTGCCGCTTTTCGCTCGGGATGAACACCGACGCCTACATCCGCCGCGTCGTGGAAAGCGCCCATGTCATGGATCTCTACAGCGGCATGATCAAGAGCATCGTCTTCGCATGGCTCATTGCGACGATCTCCTGCCTCTACGGCCTGACCGTGCGGGGCGGAGCCGAGGGCGTCGGCCGCTCCACAACAAACTCCGTCGTCGTCTGCATCCTCTCAATGCTCGTTGCGAACGCCCTGCTCACCGCGTTTTTCTTCGTCGTCGAGTCATGAGCGAACCGGTCATCGAAGTCCGCGATCTCGTGCGAAAATTCGGCAACCGCACGGTGCTGAACGGCATTTCGTTCACGGTCGAGAAGGGCGACACGATGATCATCATGGGCGGCTCCGGTTGCGGGAAGAGCACGCTTCTGCGCCACATCATCGGCTCCATGAAGCCAACCAGCGGCTCGATCCGCATCTTCGGGGAGGAAATCACCACCATGCCCCAGCGCGATCTGGAGCGGCTCCGCCTGCGCTTCGGAATGAATTTCCAGTTCGGCGCGCTTCTCCAATCGCTCACCGTCGGTGAAAATGTCGCCCTGCCGCTCATCGAGAACAGCCGGGTCGATCCGGAAATCGTCGACCTCGTCGTGAAGATGAAGCTCGAGCTCGTCGGCCTCACCGGCTTCGAGCACCTCAAGCCCTCGGAGATCAGCGGCGGCATGCGCAAGCGTGTCGGCCTTGCCCGCGCGGTGGCGCTCGATCCCGAGTTGCTCTTCAGCGACGAGCCAACGAGCGGACTCGACCCCATCATGACAGCCGTCATCGACCAGCTCACGCTCGATCTCACGCGCAAGCTCGACATGACCGCCGTCGTCGTCACCCACGACATGGTCAGCGCGTTCCGCATTGGCACGAAGATGATCATGCTCGGCACCGGCCCGAATCAGGGAAAGATCATCGCCGCCGGCACGCCCGACGAGATCCGGAACTCCGATGTTCCCGAGGTCCAGCAGTTCATCAACGGGCTTCCCGATGGCCCCACGCCGCTCAAACTCGCGCGGGAGGACTACATCGACCGCCTTCTCGACTCCGGGGAGGAACCATGAACCACCCCTGTGCTCCCCCGGTGACAAACGCCCGCCGGTTCGATACGCTCGGCGCCCATTCGCGGCAGAACGCCGCAGGCATTTGACATGAAAAAACTGGGAGACACTGCGACGGCGGCCACGGTGGTCGTTTGCAGCGCGATCATGCTGGTCGCGCTGGCGTTCGCACTGGGCGGAAATCCGTTTCGCGCGCCCGGCCGCACGCTGCGCACGCAATTCACCGACATCACGGGCATCCAGCAGAGCTCCCTCGTGAAATACGCCGGCGCCCCCGCGGGGACGGTGCATTCCATCCGCATGCTTTCCCCGTCCGAGCGCACGGCTTCGGAAAATCCCGCAAACACGGTCGAACTTGTTCTGGCATTGAACCGCGACGTCCCGGACCTGAACGAGGGGCTTGTCGCCAGCGTCGCCTCCGACACGCTGCTGGCCGACAAGTTCATCCTCCTGGATGGAGGAAATCCCTCCGCCCCCGTTCTCGCAAACGGCGCAATGATCCCAAGCATCACGCCGGTGACGTTCGACCATATTCTGCGGGATCTGAATTCCACCCTCGCCGGCATCGACGGCATCCTCGCTGGCGGAGCCGACGGAGGATTGTCGCGCATCCGCGAGACCCTCGACCAGTTGAACGCAGCCATCACCGAGGCCCGCGCGCTCATCAGTGGAGCCAGCTCGATGGTGGAGGAGGGCCGCGGCCTCGTAAAGAACGGCAACCAGCTCCTCGACGAGGCGGGCGACCTTGTGGGCGACGGTCGTTCGCTCATCGCAGAAACCCGCGAGCCGCTGAAATCCCTGCTCGCCGAACTCTCATCCGCCGCCGACTCCCTGGACGACATGGCAAAACGTGCGGACGCCCTCGTGAAGAACAACGAGGGCAATTTGAACACGACGATCGTCGATGCGCGAAAGGCGGTCGCCGATCTCAAGGTCGCCGCAGCGTCCGCACGCGAACTCATCGACAGCCTGAAAGCCCGGCCGCAGCAGATCATCTGGGGCCCCGGCCGTCAGCGTCGCACCGAGCAGCAGCAGCGATAAGCAAATCGCGCGTCTCCGTCCGGTCGCGGCAGCCGAGTTACTCGCGATACCCGAACTGCGGCAGCACACCGGCGAATTCCGCATTCAGCGCCTCGATCGTTTCCGCGCGGAGCTTGTCCCGGAAGCCCCCGACCCTTCCGGAGCGCTTGTGGCTCGCCACATCCTCGCTGTCCCGGGGCCGCGTGCGCTCGCGGATTCCTTCCGCGACCTTCGCCTCAATCTCCACACAGCTTTGCAGCTGTGCGAGGAACCCGTCGAAATTCTCCACCATGTCCTCGTATCGGAGCAGCACGCTTCGCTGGCACGCCTCCCGCACCATTTCCAGCCGGCTGAACGCCTTCGCGATCGCGCGCGCGGACCGGCGCACGAAATCGTCGAGGTCTTCGCCACTCTGGATCCGCCCGCGAATCACCTCCTGCTGCTCCCGAATCTCCGCATGGGCGCTGTCCCCATGCGAGAAGCCAAACGAGTAGTAGCTCGAAACCAGAATATCGCGGGGATCGCGCACGAGCAGGATTGCCCGCTTGTCCCGGATGAAGCGCCGTTCCGTGACCGGTCCGACCAGGGTCCGGTAAACCGGCGATTTCCGGTTCGTCGAAACCCGGATCGGCCCGTAAACACATCCCCGCTCGCGAAATTCCAGCTCGCCGACGTCGTGGCCGGCATAAATTTGGTCGGCATAGTCCACGTGCTCGAGCCCGGTGAGGTTTTTCAGCACGTATGCCCCGAACAGCGAACTCGCACACTTGTGAAGCGTGAAGAAATAGACCGACTCCGGCATGTCACGGCGGAGGGAATTTCTTCGGGAAAGGAGCCAGCGGATCACTCCCGCCATTCGTAAAGACTGCACCGGGCGATTGCAACGGAACCATCAGGCAACACCCGGACGGCGCGATTTCCCCACCGCCGCCTGCCCGATGACACGCGATCCCCGCCTGTCATGAAAACGCTTTTGCTCTTCGCCGCCGCTCTTTGCATTGCCACCGCCCACGCACAGGAGACCGGTGTGCCCTCCGGCAGGGTTCTTCATTCCTATGTCGGATATGTCTCCGGCATGGATGACAAAGCCATCCAGGTCGCGCAGGATGCCGATTCCGACCCGGTCGTCTTCGTTTACGAGAACGACACGCCGTTCATGGACGCCGAGGGGAATCGCACCGACAAGGCCGCCATCACCAACACGACGCTCGTGAAAATCGACTACTCGCTTGTTGGAGACCGCCGGCAAATTGTCCGGATCGTGGTAAACCCGGAACTTCCGGCCACGGCGATCCCGCCCTTCGCACCGGCTCCGGCCGCGACGGAATAGGCCCCGCCAGCATGGCGCAACGGGCGACCGTTGCTCTTTCGGTCGCATTTGCTTTTTGCACGGGCGGCCATGATGCTGTAGCGGTTTGGACCCGCCTCACATGGTCGCCGACATCTTCAAATTCCTGTTCATCCTCCTCGAGGTCGTCCTGATCTTCAATCTGATGATTCTCGTCCACGAGTGGGGGCATTTCCTCGCCGCGCGCTGGCGTGGACTCGTCGTCGAGAAGTTCGCCATCTGGTTCGGCAAACCGATCTGGAAAAAGAAGATCAATGGCGTGGAATACCGCCTCGGGTCCATCCCGGCTGGTGGATTTGTCTCAATCCCCCAGCTCGCGCCCATGGAGATCATGGAGGGCGAAGTGGAGACCGACCGCTCGAAGCTTCCGCCCGTCAAGCCGCTCGACAAGATCATCGTCGCCGCCGCGGGCCCTCTTTTCAGCTTTCTCCTCGCGCTCGCGTTCGCGTGCGTGGTGTGGATTCTCGGCCGTCCGGTAAGCGAGGCGGAACTCAGCACGACCGTCGGCTTCGTGTTCGAGGACGGTCCCGCTGCTAAGGCCGGCATCCAGCCGGGGGACAAGATCCTTTCCGTCAACGGAGTCCCCGTCCAGCAATTCAGCCCCGCCGGCAACTCTTCCGGAAGCATCATCTGGAATGTCGCCCGCAGTGAGTCGCCGGTTATTCCCATCGAGTTTGAGCGCGGCGGTCAGGTCCGGACCGTCGATGTGGAGCCGATGACGCCAACACGCAAGGGCTGGGGTCGCCGCAACCTCCGCCAGATCGGCATCGTGCCGGAGATGACACCTCGCGTCGCCACCGTCTTTCCGGACAGCCCCGCCGCGGAGGCCGGCATTCGTCCGGGAGATCTTGTGATCACCGCCAATGGCACGAAACTTCGCAGCATGGGCCAGCTCGGCGACATGCTTGCGGAACTGGGAACCCAGCCCGTCACCCTCGGCATTCGCCGCGATGGACAGGATCTCACGGTGACGGTCACGCCGCGCATTCCCGTCGAAGGCGAGCAGGTTCCCCGCATTGGACTGGGATGGGACCCGGACGGTGCCCTCACACGGATTCACCCGACGCCGGTTCAGCAGGTGGTGTCGAGCGTCACGACAATGTGGGACACGCTCAGTGCGGTGCTTTCGCCGAAGTCCGACATCAAGGCCCAGCATCTCAGCGGACCGGTAGGCATCATGAACGCCTACTACATCCTCTTTCAGCGCGAAGACGGCTGGCTGCTCGCGCTCTGGTTCAGCGTTGTGCTGAACATCAACCTCGCGCTCCTGAACCTGCTCCCGATCCCGGTGCTGGACGGCGGCCACATTACCCTCGCCCTGCTCGAGTCGATCATGCGGCGCCCGGTGAACGTGCGCATCCTCGAGTTCGTGCAGAACGGCTGCGCGCTCGCGATCATCGGGTTCATGCTCTACGTCACGTTCTTCGACGTGCTCGATCTTGGCGGCAGCAAGGGCCAGGATCCGCCGGCAGACACGATGAAGTTCGGGAAGGAAGCCGGCACGCCGGCATCTCCATGACCTTCGACTGGTTTCGAAACGATCGGCGCATCTCCCGGGAGGTGCGCGTGGGCGGGGTCGCCATCGGCGGCACAAACCCGATTCGTGTCCAGTCCATGCTGACGTGCGACACGATGGATACCGACGCGTGCATTGCGCAGACGCTCGCGCTCGCCGAGGCCGGATGCGAGATCGTGCGCATCACCGCGCCCACCGTGAAGGACGCCCGCAATCTCGAGCACATCAAGGCCGGTCTCCTCGCCCGCGGGTGCGACATCCCTCTCGTTGCTGACATTCATTTCAAGCCGGAGGCCGCGATGGAGGCGGCAAACTGGGTCGAAAAAGTCCGCATCAACCCGGGCAACTACGCCGACAGCAAAAAGTTCGTCACCCGCGAATACACCGACGCCGAATATGCCGCCGAGCTCGAGCGGATTCGCGAGCGGTTCACTCCGCTGGTCGAGAAATGCAAGGCCCGCGGCATCGCAATGCGCATCGGCACGAACCACGGCAGCCTCTCCGATCGCATCATGAATCGCTATGGCGATTCGCCTCTGGGAATGGTCGAGAGCGCGCTGGAGTTCGCCCGCATCGCGCGCGACCTCGACTACCACAACTTCGTCTTCTCGATGAAGTCGTCGAACCCCAAGGTGATGATCGCCGCCTACCGCCTGCTGGTGGCCCGCCTTGACGCCGAAGGCCCCGACTGGAACTACCCCATTCATCTCGGCGTGACTGAAGCCGGTGACGGCGAGGACGGCCGCATCAAGAGCGCGATCGGCATCGGATCCCTGCTTCACGATGGAATCGGCGACACGATCCGCGTCTCGCTCACGGAGGACAGCATTCGCGAGATCCCGGTCGCGCGGGCCCTGATTTCCGGCATTACCCGTTGCACCGACACGCTCCCCGGCGCAGACATCGGCCGCGATCCCTTTTCCTACACGAGAAGGCCCACCCCGGTGGTCCGCTGTGGCGACGTCGCGCTTGGCGGCGAGGAGACGATTCGTGTCGTTGTGCGGCGCGCGACGATGGAAAAGATCGCCCACAAGATCGACCGCATGGGCGATTTCCAGCCCGAGATTGTTTATGAACAGGCGGGAATCCTTGAAATCGATCCACGCAACGACGCCGCTCTTGCCGAAGCCCGGGCTCTGCCGGAACCCCGTCTAGTTACCGTTCCCGACCACTGCGGGCTCGACGTGATTGCCGCCTACCGGCTTCTCGCCGCCCGTCTGGACCCGCGGCACCCGATTCTCCTCAAGGACACGTTCGAACCTGCCACCGATCCCACGGCGGACTTCCTGCCCACTCTGCTTCGCGCAGCCACCAATCTCGGCGCACTTCTCTGCGACGGCATCGGCGACGCCGTGCTCGTCCAGGGCGAGGAGGCGCCCGGCCAGTCCCTGAGGATCGCCTACAACACGCTCCAGGCCGCCGGCGCGCGGATCTTCAAGACCGACTACGTGGCGTGCCCGAGCTGCGGGCGCACGTTGTTCGATCTCCAGGAAACGACGGCCCGCATCAAGGCCGTCACCTCCCACCTCAAGGGCGTGCGCATCGCGATCATGGGCTGCATCGTCAACGGGCCGGGCGAAATGGCCGACGCCGACTTTGGCTACGTGGGCGGAGCCCCGGGCAAGGTGAACCTCTACGTCGGCAGGCAGCCGGTGAAGTTCAACATCCCGCAGGCCGAGGCCGTCGACCGCTTGATCGACCTGATCCGCGAGCACGGCAAGTGGGTCGACGCCCCGATACCGGTCGCCGGTTGAGAAGTCCCGCCAAACCTCCAAGCGGACGAACTGCGGGTTGACACGTAAGTAATCGCTTACCTATTGTCTACCGTATGCTTCGCAACCGACCCCGTAGATACGATGTGTTCGGTGCGATCAGTCACCCCGCCCGGCGGCGAATGCTGGACCTTCTCATCGAGTCCGACCGGACCGTTCACTCCCTGTCGGGATGTTTTCAAATGAGCCGCCCGGCCGTCTCGCAGCACCTGCGTATCCTTCTCAACGCCGGTCTCGTCACGGAGCGCCGGCTCGGTCGCGAACGGCATTACCATCTGGAACCGGCCAACCTTGCGCCGATTCGGGACTGGCTCGCGCATTACGATCGCTTTTGGGACGACCATCTCCAGCATCTGGAAAACTACCTCGACGACACTTCCGACCGATGAGCAATACCATTCACAAGGAACTCCATCTTCCGCACCCGCCGGAGCGCGTCTGGCGCGCCATCTCCACCTCCGCCGCGCTGGCCAAGTGGATGCATCCAAACGACTTCGAGGCCCGTGTCGGACATCGCTTTACCTTCGAGATCGCCCCAAAGCCCGAGGTGAACTTCGACGGTCTCACCGTGCATTGCGAGGTGCTCGAATGTGATCCGCCGCATCGGCTTGTCTTCTCCTGGGACGCCGGGGAACCCGTCACCGACACCCGCGTCAGTTTTGAGCTCACCCCCGAAGACGAAGGCACCCGTCTCGTTCTCGAACACAGCGGCTTCGATCTCTCGCATCCCTTCGGCCGCCAGGCCTTTGGAGGAGCCGACTACGGCTGGTCCGCCATGCTGGAGAAACTCACCGCCTCCATCTCCAACCACGCCCCCCACCCATGAAGGCCGCCACCCAACGCACCCTCTGCCGATGGCTCCACATCGTGTTCTCCATTCCGATCATCGGCTATCTCTACAGCCCGTTTACCGATCTGCCGGACTACGCACCGGTCGTGCGATACATCGCGTTTCCCGTCATTGCACTTTCCGGTCTCTGGATGTGGAAAGGACATCTGATCACCCGTGCCTTCGCGAAACACTCCGCGTGAACTGACAGCATCCATGAAAGCCAGGCAAAAGACACTCCCTCCCGCAGAACTCACCGCCCTTCTCGCCACGCTCGAGGAGCGTTTCGAAAAAAATTCCGCACGGCACAAAGGCGTCGCGTGGACAGACGTGCTCGCGCGATTGGACACGCAGCCGGAGAAACTCTGGTCGCTGGCGCAAATGGAAGCCACCGGCGGAGAACCCGACGTCGTCGACCGCAACAGCAAAACCGGCGAAGTCCTTTTCGTCGATTGCTCGCCCGAGACGCCGAAGGGCCGCGTGAGCCTCTGCTACGACCGTGAGGGCTGGGAATCGCGCAAGGAACATCGCCCGAAAAACACCGCCATCGACCTCGCCACGGAAATGGGCGCCGAACTGCTCACCGAGGAGCAATACCTCGAGCTTCAATCGCTCGGAGAATTCGACCGCAAGACCTCGAGCTGGGTGCTCACGCCTCCCGGGATCCGCGAACGCGGTGGCGCCCTTTATTGCGAACGCCGTTACGGACGCGTCTTCACCGGCCACAATGGCGCGCAGTCCTATTACGCCGTCCGCGGATTTCGCGCCCGCCTCGTGGTGTAGCAGTCGCGAGCTTTTCACAGCAGGAGTCCTCTTCACGCCACACGAGCGGAACGCGCTGCTTTGGACGGAAGTGCTTACGCGGCTCTCCGACGGACCGGTGCGCAAGGAAGACTTTGAGGCGGTGCGCAAGGAATTCAGCGAGGAGGAAATGACGAACCTCACTCTCGCAATCGTGGCCATCAACCGCTGGCACCGCTTCACCGTCGGCTTCGCATGTCACCTGGCGCCGACCTGACTTGAACGCGGTCTCCGTCACACGGACACATGCCATCGCGCGGATTCCGTTGAAATACCGCTCGCATCGGCGCACCTTCCTCGCCAATGCGAGTGGTCTTTCCTTCGTTCTTCGCGCTGATCCTTGGCATGGCCGGCGCGGCAACCTCCACCGCACGGGCGGCCGCCCTTCCCACAGACTGTCGGCAGCTCATTGTCGGCATCGCCGAAACCTGGGATTCCAACGTCGGAGTCATCCAGTGCTTCGAGCGCGACGGCAGGACCTGGCGCGCCGTTTCCGCGCCGCAGCGCGTGCTCTTCGGAAAGAACGGCCTCGCGTGGGGCATCGGCGTCGCCGGGCAGGACGAACCCGGACCCCGCAAGGCTGAGGGCGACAAGCGCGCTCCCGCGGGCATTTTCGAGCTCGGCAGGGTTTACACTTACAGCCAGTCGCTCCCCGGCGGAGCGAACTATCCGTTTCACACCGTCACCGCAGCCGACGCGTGGGTCGAGGACCCGTCCCTGCCCGACTACAACCGTCACGTCCGGATCGACCTGTCGAAACCTCCCGCGTGGTTCAAAAAACAGCAGATGAAGCAGGACGACTTCGCCCACGCATGGAAGATCGAAATCCGTCACAATGCCGACCCGCCACTCCCCGGTCATGGCAGCGCCATCTTCTTTCACATCCAGCGCGGCCCGAACCGCCATTCCGCCGGGTGCACCACGATGCCCGAGCCCGCGATCCTCTCGATCATCCGCTGGCTCCGGGCCGACGCGCATCCCCATTACGTGCTGCTTCCCGCCACCGAATACCGCCGTCTGTGGAGGGACTGGAAACTGCCACGTCCTGACGATGTTGCTTCACTGGCATCACGCGACGACTGATTTAGCGTTTGCCACTCCGACGGAGCAGGTCTAGCGTCGGGTTGTCATGAATCCGTTCTTTGCCCTCGGGATGCCAGGCTGGCAGGAAATCCTGCTTGTCCTCATCATCGTGCTCATTCTTTTCGGGGCGAAACGCCTGCCGGAACTCGCCCGCAGCCTTGGCCAGAGCATGAACGAATTCCGCAAGGCCAAGGATGAATTCGATCGCGAGCTCCACAAGAGTGCCGCGGAGCTCGAAATCAAGGAGCCGGCAGAGAAGCAGCCGCACAAGGCTTCCGAAGCGCACAAGACGGCCTGAGCCGCGCCCCGCTTTCCATGCTCCATCGCGCTGCGGCGGTTCTGCTCGCACTGATCGCAGCCGCCGCGCATCCGGCCCTCGCACTCCCTCCCGGCGAGCCCTTCGTGGTCGCCTCCTACAATGTCGAAAACTGGCTTTCGATGGAGCGGAGGGTGAATGGCGAACGCGTGCTCGCAACAAAGCCCGAGCGGGAAAAGCAGGCGGTGGTCGATGTCATTGCCGCGCACAAGCCGGACATCCTCGGCATTGTGGAAATCGGCCAGCCGGAGGATCTGGAGGATTTACGAAGCCGGTTGAAGGCGGCCGGACTCGATTACCCACACCTCGAATGGGCGGATGGACCGGACCCCAATCGCCACGTCGCGCTCCTCAGCAAGTTTCCAATCGTCGAGCGAAACTCGCTGGCCAGGATCCCTTTTGACCTCGACGGCAAACCGCAGGTGGTCCAGCGCGGCATTCTTGACGTCACCATCGAGCCCGCACAGGACTACCGCATCCGCGTCATCGGGGTGCATTTCAAGTCACGGCGCGACGTGCCTGAGTTCGACCAGGCCGCCCTTCGAAGCAGGGAGGCGGAAGCCCTCCGGTCGCACGTGGCCGGGATTCTCGAAGCGGATCCCGAGGCAAACATCCTGCTCTTCGGCGATTTCAACGACACCAAAAACGAATATCCCCTCCGCCATCTTCTCGGCGGCCCGGCGTCGCGGCGTCTGAGGGACCTCTTCCTGAGCGATGCACTGGGCGATCGATGGACGCATTTCTGGAAAGCTGCCGACGTCTATTCGCGCATCGATTACCTCATCGTCAGCCCCGGCCTGTTCCGGGAAGTGGACGGGAAAAAGCGCGGGATCGATCGCTCCGAAAACTGGTTCGTCGGCAGCGACCACCGGCTCATCTTTGCAACCATTGCCGCCGCGGACAAATGAAACGCACCCTCCTCGCCTGTCTCACGTGCCTTATCACCCTTGGTCTTCCATTCTCCGCTGAGGCGGGCGCGGACGAGGATTGGGCCGCGATCGCGGAACTGGACAAGGGACCGTCCTCCATCCCCGCCAGCCGCGACGAAGCCCTCCGCCTCGCGAAGGCGCACTTCGCGAAGCACCGCGCAGCAATCAACGCGTTCATCGCCGCGTATCCCGACGATCCCCGCGTTCTCGACGCCCGCCTTCGCCTCATCAGCATTCGCGCAGCGCTCGGTGGCATGGAGAAAAAGCCCACCGAAATCCGCGCGGCACTCGAGGAGCTGATGAAGCTGGAGAAATCGCCCAACGTGCCTCCAGCACGTCTCCCTGACATCGCCTTCCGCCGAATCTCCATGCAGATGCAGACCCTTGAAGGAACGGACGCCCAGATTCGCGAAGCCGTCCTCGTCGCCGCACGAAATTTCGCCGCGCGATTCCCATCCGACCGGCGTGCTCCCCGCCTGCTCGTCGAGGCCGCCACGCAATTCGACGAGGATCCGCGAACGATGAAGGATCTCCTGACTTCCGCGCGCAGTCTCTCGACCGAGCCGGAGTTGAACGCCCGCATCGATGACGACCTCCGGCGACTGAACTCGCTGAACTCTCCGGTCGAGATCCGTTTCTCCACGATCCAGGGTGGAAACTTCGACTCGAAGCGCTTCCGCGGAAAGATCATCGTCGTCCTCTTCTGGGCGGCCGAGTCTCCGCACAGCCTGCTCTGGATGCAGAAGTTCGTCAGCTCGATGAAGCAGCTCTCCGCTGCAAATGTGGAGATCGTCACGGTGAGCCTCGACGAAAACCGCGCCGCCCTCGATGAGGCGATGCGCAACTTCGAGATCAAGTGGCCCACCCACTTCGACGGCAAGGGCTGGGAAAATTCGGTCGCCCGCCCGCTCGGCATCAATGCCATCCCCACCGTCTGGATCATTGACCGCAAGGGTGTCCTTCGCGCGCTCAACGCCCGCGATAACTACGAAGCCTGGATCCGCAAGCTCGTGCAGGAGCGGTAGCCGAAGGATCACCGCTTGCCGATCCGGTTCACCCCTGTGATCGTGGGCGCATGCGGATCCGCTCCCAAGAACTGTTCGAAGCCGCGAAGCAGCACATCCCCGGCGGGGTGAACTCGCCGGTGCGGGCCTTTCGCTCGGTAGGGGGGGATCCGTTCTTCGTGGAATCCGCCGGGGGCTGCCGCATTCGTGACGTCGACGGCAACTCCTACATCGATTACGTCGGCACCTGGGGACCCGCCATTTTGGGACACGCGCCGCAGGTCGTGATCGATGCTGTGCGGGATGCGGCCACACGCGGATTGAGTTTTGGCATTCCAAATCCGCTCGAGGTCGAGATGGCCGAAACGATCCGCCAGCTCGTCCCGTCCATCGAGAAGGTCCGCATGGTCAACAGCGGCACCGAAGCCACGATGAGCTGCGTGCGGCTCGCACGCGGATTCACCGGGCGCGAACGCATCGTGAAATTCGAAGGGTGCTACCACGGCCACGTCGATTCCCTTCTCGTGAAAGCCGGCAGCGGAGCGCTCACGCACGGCAGACCTGACAGCGCCGGCGTTCCCGCCGTCCTCGCAGAGCTCACGACGACGGTTCCTTTCAACGATTCAAACGCCATCCGCGAGGTGTTCGCGCGCGAGGGACGTGAAATCGCGGCCGTCATCCTCGAGCCCGTCCCCGCAAATGCCGGCCTCTACCTGCCCGAGCCTGGCTTTCTCGAGAAGCTGCGCGCACTCTGCGACGACCACGGAGCCCTGCTCATCTTCGACGAGGTCATGACCGGATTCCGCGTCGCACCGGGCGGCTACCAGCAGCTCTGCGGCGTCCGTCCCGATCTCACCGCGCTCGGCAAGGTCATCGGCGGCGGACTTCCCGTCGGCGCGTTCGGCGGACGCGCGGACATCATGGATCAACTCTCTCCCGACGGGCCGGTCTACCAGGCCGGCACCCTTTCCGGAAATCCCCTGGCAATGGCCGCCGGCCTCGCCCAGTTGCGTGAACTCCAACGACTCGACGCCTGGAACACGCTCGAACAACTCGGCGCGGAATTCGAAGCCGCGGTGCGGGACGCGATTGCGGGACGGCCTCTCACCTTCCACCGCATCGGCTCGATGTTCTGTCTCTACTTCACTGCGGGACCGGTGCGAAATCTTTCCGACGCGTTGCGCAGCGACCGCGAAGCATTCGCCCGGTATTTCCATCGCTGTCTCGACAGCGGAATCTACTTCGCGCCGTCGCAGTTCGAGGCGGGATTCCTCTCCCTCGCCCATACGTCCGACGACATTGCCCGCACCGCGGCCGTCGTCGTGAGCGCACTCCGACTCTAATCGGACTGTTTCCCGTCTGCGCGAATTCCTTCACCCGCGCTTATCGTGGAGGCGTGCCGCCTCTACTCGTGATTCAAAAATTCCTGATCGTCCTCTTCGGCAAGTCGTTGCCGGGCGCGACTGAGTTCCTCCATGGCTTCGCGCATCTGAATTCCACGCTGAATTCTGAGCTCCCACCACTGTGCATCCGACAACAATCGGCCACGCGCAGTCGCTTTGCGAAGTCTGCACGTTTCAAGAAGAAGCATGGCCAATTTCATACGCGCGCTTGTTTTAAGGGCAATTGACTTGCTGTCAACGATGGAATGCGATAATTTTTTCGAATCCCATAAGGAAGGTGTTGATTTATTTTCATCATTTCAACTAACTTCTGCGCTCCATGAAACGCACCTGGCGAGTTATCGAACAGCAAATGGCGGCAACGGGCTCCTCGGCCCGGCAGATGGCCCTCCGGCTCCGTCTCGATCCTTCCCAGCTCAGCCGCATGCGGTCGGGCGAATTGCGGGATCTTTCCGGCGAAGTCCTGGGTCGGTTGCTCACTGGCCTCAGCGATTCCGAAGAAGTTCGTGCAGAGCTTCTTTCCGCCTATCTCGCGGACAAACTTTCCGCGCCGGACGTGCCCGAGCCGCTGCTCCGCCGTGCCGCCCAGAGCTTCAAGGCCGAAGATGTCCCCCCGGAATATCGCAGCGAAGCCGAGCGACTCGATCGTCATGATCCGATGATTCTCGACCCGCGCCTCGCCAGCGCCCTGCGCTCGCTTGGAGCAGCCGCACGCTCGAGCCGTCGTTTGCGCACCATTTTGCTCAGCCTCGCGAGCTACGTCCGCGGTTGATTCTCCGCGGCAATTCGCATTGCATCCTGGCAGCGAGCCGCTAGGCGTTGACGCCGTGCAACAGCGAATTCGCGTTCGGGCGAAATTCTTTTTCGAGGGCGACAGAAAGTTCTTCATCAAAGGAGTGACCTACGGGCCGTTTGCGCCCGATGCGGATGGAGAACATTTCGGCGATCCCGCGAAGTTCGGCAAGGACGCCGCGCTCATGCGCGAGGCGGGAATCAACCTCCTCCGCGTCTATTACGTCCCCCCGAAGTGGTTCCTCGACGCCTGCGCCGAGGCGGGTCTGCGGGTGCTCGTCACCATTCCCTGGGCCGAGCACATCGAGTTCCTGAACAACTCGAAGATCCGTCGCGAGGTCGTTCGCACGGTGCGTGAAGGGGTCCGCAAAAACGCCGGCCACTCCGCGATTTTCGGCTACCTCGTCGGCAATGAGATTCCCACCAGCATGGTGCGCTGGCTGGGTGCCCAGAAGGTCACGGAGTTCGTCGAGGAGCTGATTCATACCGCCCGAGAGGAGGATCCGGACGTTCTCTATTCCTACGCCAGCTTCCCGCCCACGGAATACCTCCTTCCGCAGAACGTCGACTTTCTCACGTTCAACGTCTACCTCCACCGGCAGGAGGACTTCGACCGTTACCTGGCGCGCCTGCAAAATCTCGCCGAGGATCGTCCGCTCGTGATGGGCGAGTTCGGGATGGACACGATCCGGCACTCCGAGGATGAGCAGGCGGAAATGCTCTCCTGGCACATCGAGAGCGTGGTTCGTGGCGGACTCGCCGGAACGATCCTCTACTCGTGGACCGACGAGTGGTTCCGTGGCGGTCAGGAAATTCTGGACTGGAATTTCGGACTCGTCCGGCGCGATCGCACGCCGAAGAAGTCCCTCGCCGCCGTCGCGAAATATTTCTCCGGCGACGAGCCCATGACCCGCAAGGTCGGGCTCCCGCGTTATCCGCGCGTGTCGGTGATCGTCTGTTCCTACAACGGCGCGAAGACACTGGAACGCTGCCTGGAGTCACTCAAGGAAGTCGACTACCCCGATTACGAAGTCATCCTCGTCGACGACGGCTCGAAGGACAACACGCAGGAAATCGCCGCGCGGCATCCGTGGATCGTCAACATCCGGCAGGAAAACAAGGGGCTCTCCGTCGCGCGCAACGTCGGCGGCCATGCGGCCACCGGCGAGATCCTCGCCTACACGGATTCGGACTGCATGGCCGATCCCGACTGGCTCTATTACCTCGTCCATACGCTGCTCAGCGGCGACTATTGCGGGGTTGGCGGACCCAACATCTCGCCGCCAGCGGAGGACTGGATCCAGGCCTGTGTGAGCGCCGCGCCCGGCGGTCCCAGCCACGTGCTTCTCACCGACGTGATCGCCGAACACATCCCCGGGTGCAACATGGCGTTCCACAAATGGGCGTTCGAGAAGATCGGCGGCTTCGATCCGGAATATCGCAAGGCCGGCGACGACGTGGACTTTTGCTGGCGCCTGCAGCAGGAGGGCCAGGTCATTGCATTCAGCCCGGCGGCGATCGTCTGGCATTACCGGCGATTCACACTCCAGGCCTTCCGCAAACAGCAGGAAGGCTACGGCGAGGCGGAGTCGTTGCTGCGATTCAAACACCTCGTTTTCTTCGGTCCCACCGGCACTGCGAAATGGCGCGGACAAATCTACGGCGCACCGCGGTTCACCTGGCTCGTCAACCGCCCCATTATCTATCACGGGGTGTTTGGTGAGGGCCTGTTCCAGTGCATCTATCCGACACCCCAGTCGGAGATCGCCGCATACGTGAGCAGCATCGAGTGGGTGGCCCTCACAGCCGCAATCTTCGTCGCATCGATTCCGTTCCCAATTCTTCGCATCGTTCCCTACCTCATGTTTGGCGCGACCCTGCTCGTCGCGCTCAGCTACATGATTCATGCGAAGCTCGAGCCGAGGTTCGACACGATTCGCGCCCGCCTGCTCGTCGTCTTCCTCGCACTCGCACAGCCCCTGGTCCGCGGCTGGACCCGCTACTACGTGTGGCTGAAATTCAAACGCACACCGCCCTCGGTCATCGCGACGCACGAGGCGGATTTCAAACCCATCCGCGGCGGAAGCATCAGCCGACTCGAATACTGGAGTGAGGAAGGCAAGGGCCGCGAGGCGCTGCTGCCCGCCGCGATCGAGTCACTCGAAACCGAAGGCTGGAGCTACTCGATCGACACGGGCTGGAAGAACTGGGACGTGCAGGTCTACGGCAGCTTCTGGTGGGGCATCAAGGCGCTCACCGTCACCGAATACCACGGCGGGCCGAAAGCCCTCACCCGCGTGCGGCTGAGGACGCACATGGTGGCCACCACGCTCCTCGTCAACCTCGTCCTCCTGAGCATCCTCGCCTATCGTCAGTTCACGATGGAGACATGGGATTTCTGGCTGCAGATTCCCTATCTGGTCTTCGCCGCCACCCTGTTCAATCAGCAGCGCCGGCTCAAACGCCGCGTCGCCGAGCTCTTCGAGGCCGCCGCCCAGCGCGTTGGTCTCACGAGGGTGAAGAAATGAGTTGCAGCCGCGAAACCGCAACGGCCGCCGACGTTTCTCCGCGCCTCCGGCGCAGTTGAGTCAAACGCCGTGGACCATCTCTCCGCCTACGACTACGAACTCCCCGCCGGGCTGATTGCCTCTCGCCCGCTCGACCGGCGCGACGCGTCACGCATGCTCGTCCTCGACCGCGCAACCGGCGCCATCGAGCACCGGATGTTTGCCGATTTTCCATCCTATCTCCGCGAAGGCGATCTCGTCGTGCTGAACAACTCCCGCGTCATCCGCGCGCGCATGTTTTCGGAGGATCGCCGCGTCGAGCTTCTCTTTCTCGAAGAACTCTCGCCCCGACGCTGGAAATGCCTCGTCAAACCCGGTCGACGCATGCGGGAGGGCGCCACCTGTCGCGCGGGCGGGGCGCTGCTTCGAGTGATCTCGATCGAACCCACCGGCGAACGCATCATCGAGGCTGATGCCGAAATCGATTTCGACGCACACGGCGAACTGCCGATCCCGCCATACATGGACCGCCCGGCCGACGCGCAGGACGACACCCGCTACCAGACGGTCTATGCCGGACCGAAGGGCTCCGTCGCCGCCCCCACCGCGGGACTCCATTTCACGCCGGAACTCCTCGCCACGCTCCCTCACGCTTTCGTCACCCTTCACGTCGGCATCGGAACGTTCCAACCGGTAAAGGTCGAGCGCCTTGCCGAGCATCGCATGCATGAGGAACGCTATGAAATTTCAACCGGCACCGCCGCGGCAATCGACCGTGCCACGCGCATTGTCGCCGTCGGCACGACCACGGCCCGCGTCCTCGAATCCCAGCCGATCGGGCCCATCGTTCCTCACGCCGGCCGGACCTCCATTTTCATCCGCCCACCGCACGAGTTCCACCGCGTCGGAGCGCTGCTCACCAATTTCCACCTCCCGAAATCCACGCTTCTGATGCTGGTGAGCGCCTTCGCCGGCCGCGAACGCATCCTCGCCGCCTACGCGGAAGCCATCCGGGAACGCTACCGCTTCTTCAGCTACGGCGACTGCATGCTGATCAAATAGCGGCACTTCGTCCGCACCGATTCATCGATTCCTACCGCCGCCGCTCCGCGAAGAACGCTTTCAGGATTCCTGCGCACTCGTCGGCGCGGACACCGGACGTCAACTCGCAGCGATGGTTCAGCGGGGTCCCTTGCAGAAGGTTGATCCAGCCTCCGGCTGCGCCGCCCTTTGGATCGCCGCATCCGAAGATCACCCGTCGCAATCGCGCGTGCACGATCGCACCCGCGCACATCGGACAGGGCTCCTTCGTCACGTAAAGATCGCAATCCGTCAGCCGCCAGTCGCCGACTTCGTTCTCCGCCTGCGTGATCGCGAGCATCTCGGCGTGGGCGGTTGCGTCCTTCAATGTCTCCACCTGATTCCACGCCCGGGCGATGATCTCGCCGCGCCTCACGATGACCGCCCCGACCGGCACTTCATCGGCGACATAGGCACGTTGCGCCTGTCGAAGCGCCTCGCCCATGAAATGCGGATCGCTGTGCAGGTCGATGATCGGATCGTCCACGGGAAATCTTTCGTAACGGATTTTGCACCGGTGCAGGAGGAAAACCGCTCCCCCCCACAGCCCGCCGCAGGCAGCGCCCCCGGCGATTACTGCCCCCGGTAGGTGCAGCGTGCGCTGGGCGTTTCGTGAATCGTGATCTCCGCGAGTCCGGGAAGCTGGGGCGCCAGCTTTTTCCACAGCCACGCGGCCATCAACTCGATCGTCGGATTCTCGAGCCCCGGAATCTCGTTGAGGTAGGCGTGATCGAGCTGCTCGATGATCGGGTTCATTGCCCGCGAAATCTCGGCATGGTCGTAGATCCATCCCGTCTCGGGGTTCACCTCGCCTTCGACGGTGATCTCCACGAGGAAGCTGTGACCGTGCATCCTTCCGCACTTGTGCTCCGGAGGCACGTTCGGGAGCGTTTGCGCGGACTCGAATCGGAAATCCTTCGTCAATCGGGCGATCATCGATTCTCAGGCAATCGAAAATTCCCCGACCCAAAAAGGAAAATCCCAGCCGAAGGCAACCGGGGCCGGCGCGTTTGCCGACCGTGCACAGACGGGCATCGCCGGAGATTGACATTTCACGTGAATCGAAAAGCGTCGCGGAATGTTCGTTTCCCCGGAAATCCCTCTTCATCTCCTCCGCCGAATCTCCACGCGCTTGATCGCGGCATTCATCCTCGCGATTACCTGCGCGACCATTCATGCATCCGACACGGCGCCATCTCCCGTCCGCTTCCGGGTCCTCACATTCAACTCCTGGCACGAGTGGTCCAAGGTCGAGAAGGGCTTCGACAAGGCAAAGGCCGCGATCGAAGCCGCCGACGTCGACCTCGTGGGCCTGCAGGAGTCCTCGCCCGCGGTCGCGCAGCGCATGGCCGACGCCCTGGGCTGGAACCGGGTGGAGGTGGGAACAGGATCGGTGCAAATTCTGACTCCACATCCGATTCTCGAGACCTTCACGTGCGACGGACTGACCACCGACCGCTTCGTCGCCGCTCGCATCCGGATCAGTGAGAATCCGCCTTGCGAAGTGCTTTTCTGCGACACGCACCTCGACTACGTGCACTACGGTCCTTACGCGGCGCAGATGCCGGGCGCCACTGCAGAGAGCGTCCTCGCCGAGAACGCACAATCCGAACGCGTCTCACAGCTCACCGCCGTGCTCGAGACAATGGCTCCGTGGATCGAACGTGCCGACTCTCTGCCGGTGATCCTCGTTGGCGACTTCAACGCCCCTTCCCATCTCGACTGGACGGCCGCTACAGCGGAGACTCACGGCGGGGTCGGACCTGTGCAGTGGCAGGAAAGCACGCTCGCCGAGAAGGCCGGTCTTCGGGATTCCTTCCGCATCGCGCACCCAGATCCAGCCTCCAATCCGGGAAACTCATGGTCCACGATCCACAAGGAATCGGAACCTCAGGACCGGATTGATTTCATCTACTTCGCCGGCTCGAGTTTGAATGTCGTCGACTCCTCGCTCTACGCGACACCGATCGAGACAACGATCGGCAAATGGGGGACGGACGATGCGCCCGTGCGGGGAAACTCATGGCCGTCCGATCATTTTGGAGTGCTGACCACCTTTTCTTTCGACATTGCGAAGTCTGCGGGCGACGCGCTTCGGTGAGGTTTCCCCCCAGCTCTCACGCGACAGGAAAACCGGGCTCTCCGGAGAGCCGCTTTTACGGATATCCATTCACGTGCCCCATTGAGCGGGGCACACATCCTTGACTCCGTCGGCTGCGCGCCACAGCGTCAGCGCATCATGCGAGCGCCGCTCCTCCTCCGTTTTGTCGCTCTTGTCCTTCCCATGCTCACCGGTGTCGCGGAGGATTTGCATCCTCCAAGAACCCTCGTCGAAATGGACGCCTCCTGGCGATACCATGAAGGCACGGAGGATGTTGGCGCGGCATGGCGGCAGCCGGATTTCGACGACAGCAGCTGGCCGGAGGGACGGGCCCTGCTTGGTTACAACACCGGCGACAGGCGCTGGCCGGAACCCGGCCTGCAAACCCGCGTGCCTCCCGGGCGGGTCAGCTACTATTTCCGGCACGCATTCGATTACGACGGCCCTCTCGACAACCTGATTCTCCGCATCGACCAGATCGTCGACGACGCTGCGGTTTACTACCTCAACGGCGAGGAAGTGGCCCGAACGGCCTCGATGCCGGACGGCGAGCCCACCTGCAACACCCGCGCCCGCAAGGTGACGAATCCCTCCCTCGAAACCGGCGCTTTCGAGATCGAGCCGCACTCCCTTCGGACCGGGCGAAATGTGCTCGCCGTTTCCGTCCACAATCAATCCCCGGACAGCAGCGATCTGTGCTTCGGAGCGCGCATCACGGTGGATGACAAACGCCGCCCGAAACCGCCGGCCGGGCTGTTACTCACGTGGCAGCACGACCCGACCACGACGATGACCATCGACTGGCACCGTCGAGCGAACGAGCTTTCCGAACCCGCCGTCATCGAGGCCCGGCCGCGCGGCACGGAGGAGTGGATCCCAGTCAAGGCCGAGCGGTTCGATTTTCCGAATTCGGATCGCAAGGTCGATCGCGTCGAGCTGACCAATCTTCGACCGGCGTCGGAATACGAGTTCCGCGGCGGCCCGAATTCCCCGGTTTATTACTTCCGCACTGCGCCGGCGAAGCTCGACAAGCCGCTCACCTTCGCGGTCGGCGGGGACACGCGTCACCGGCAGGATTGGCTGGAGGAAATGAACCGTATCGCGATGAAGTTCGATCCGGAGTTCATCGTGTGGGGCGGGGACCTCGCCTACGCGGACGGCAAGCTGGAGAACGTCGACCGTTGGTATGAGTGGTTTGAGGGGAACATGAACACACTCGTCGCCGACGACGGTCGCGTGATGCCAGTCATTGCCGCCATCGGCAATCACGAGGTGCTGGGCGGTGCGCACCAGGGTCGGATGAAAGACCAGGCCGCTCGCGCGAAACTGGCTCCATTCTTCTACGCCCTGCTCGCGTTTCCGGGCGAGCCGGGCTACGGCGTCCTCGATTTCGGGAATTACCTGAGCATCGTGTTCGGCGATAGCGGCCACTCCAATCCGATCACCGGAGACCAAACCGAGTGGATGAAGCAAACCCTCGCGAAGCGACGCACCGTTCCGCACCTCATCCCGATTTATCACGTGCCCGCCTATCCGTCGCACCGCGATTTCGACAAGGAGAACAGCCGCGAGATCCGCGAACACTGGATTCCCTTGTTCGAGGCCAGCGGCGTGCAGGTCGTCTTCGAGAATGATGACCATGCCTTCAAGCGATCCGTCCCCATCCGGGCTGGAAAGCCCGATCCCGCCGGCATCGTCTATCTCGGCGACGGATGCTGGGGTGTCGGACCGCGCTCGGTGCACGATCCCTCCCGGACATGGTATCTCGAGAAGGCAAAGGACGTTCGCCACGGCTTCATCGTCACGCTGACCCCGGACGGCAAGAAGATCGTCGCCGTCGATCATACCGGCGCGATTTTTGACGAACTGGAGATTCCCGTGCGCAATCAGGCGCGCTGAGATGCTCCGTCGGACAACCAGCCGGTCGTGCGGCAGGCATTGAACTTGCCGGCACGGCCGGTAGAGTCCCAGCCATGCTGACGCGCCTCGCTCCGCTTCTCGCAGCCCTCGCCGTCCTTGCGTCCCCCGCACTTCGCGCCGAAATGCGCGCCGCGTGGGTCGCATCCGTCCATAACATCAACTTTCCGTCGAAATACGGTCTGTCCGCCGAGGCGCAGAAACGGGAGATCATCCGCATCCTCGATACCGCGAAGCGTGCCAATCTCAATGCCCTCATGGTGCAGGTGCGTCCCGAGTGCGACGCCCTTTATGAATCCCGCCTGGAACCGTGGAGCAAATTTCTCACCGGCACGCAGGGCCGGTCACCCGGCTACGACCCGCTCGAGTTCTTCATCACCGAGGGGCGTAAACGCGGCATCGCCATCCACGCATGGCTGAATCCCTACCGCGCTGCAACCAGCGTGAAATCCACCCGCGCGTCAAACCACGCTTCGAACCGGTTGGGGAAATTCACGCGCAATCTCGGCAAACAGCTCTGGCTGGATCCAGGAGCACCCGAGGTGCAGGACCACGTTGTCAACGTTGTCGCCGATATCGTGCGCCGCTACGCGGTCGCCGGGGTCCATCTCGACGACTACTTCTATCCCTATCCGGAAAACTACAAGGGCGAGTTTCCCGACGCGGAGAGCTATGCGCGCTATCAACGCGGCGGAGGCAAGCTCAGCCGCGCCGACTGGCGGCGTCACTCCGTGAACCGTCTTGTTCAGCGGCTTGGTGAAACCGTCCGCGCCGGACGTCCGGGCGCCGTGTTCGGCATCAGCCCGTTTGGCATCTACACAAAGGGCCAGCCCGCGGATGTGAAGGCCGGACTCGACCAGTTGAACCAGCTCTACGCCGATCCGGTGATGTGGATGCGCCAGGGCTGGGTGGACTATCTCGCGCCGCAGCTTTACTGGAAGGACGACAGTCCGCAGAGCTTCACGAAACTCCTCCGCTGGTGGCGGAGTCCGCAGGTCAATCCGCGTCAGATCCCCATCTATCCGGGAATCGCCATCGAGCGGATCGGAGGGAGCCACAACTGGCCGGCCACCGAAATCGCCCGTCAGCTCCAGCTGGAGGAAACCATCGGCCCGCGGCGGCAGGGCGGATTCATCCTCTGGGACTTCAAACCGCTCCTGAACAACCAGAAGGGCATCCTGGACGTCGTCCGATAGGTCTTGCGTGGGACGTCGAGGAAGATTCCCGCATCCCGGCCTTCGACCAACCTGCTTTTGATCAGCCGTCCTGTCGCGAGGCAGGCGCGGACTCCGCACGGCCCGGCAGGGGCTCCGGCGTCGGCGGCGGCTGCAACGGAATCGTCGGCATCACACGAAACTGCGAAACGCGCCGCATGTAGGCGGTCTCCATGAGTTCGCATTTCTTGGTGAGTTCCGGATCGATGGACACCATTTTCGCGAACAGCATTTTGTAATATTCGCGCAAGGCCTGCCGCTTCGCTTCGTCGGTCCGCGCCACATCGGCCTTCTCTCGCATTTCACGAATCGCGGGATCCTTCAGCGCGAGGAGCTTCACCTCCTGGTAGCGGATGGCGAGCCGACGATCGCGATCGATCTTGCTCTCCGTGATTGTCGGAGCCGGAGGCGCAATTTCGTCATCTTCCGGCGCGTAAACGTCGTCAGGTAAAAGTTCGTCCGGGTTTGGAATATCGAGACCTTCCTCAGTCGGCAGCGTATCCAGATCGAGGGGCGCCCCCAGCGACTCATCGACCGACGGAGCCGGCTCCACCGTTTCCTCAACAATCGTTTCTTCGACGATCACCTCCGCATCCGCAGGCTGATCCCCGGAATCCGCAACGCCCGCAGCCTCCGCTTCACCTTCGGTCGGCTCGACCGGCGGCTCGGCCTGCTCGATGGCCTCCTGCACTTCGGGATCCTCCGGCGCGGCGGGAGATTCCTCCTCTTCGGAAGCCGGCGGTGCCGGTTTCTCCTTATCGGGCGATTCCTCTTCCGCAGCCTCGTCCTTGCCGGTGTCCGGGCCATCTCCGGATTCCTCCGCAGTCGCGGGCTTCGATGGAGCTTCCTCCGCCGCCCCGGATTGTCCGACGGACAACGCAGCCAGAAGGAGCACCAAACCGAAAAATCGAATCTTCATGAAAGTCGAGCCACGCCATTGGCGGGACCCCTTAGGGAAACAGGTCCGCACGCCCTTGGCAAGCCGCCTTCCCGGCAGGGAGGGCAAACCTCCTACGCTTTACGCGGCCCATCCTGCCCCGAGACCGTTCGCCATCTTGCTCTGAATCCCGATTCCCCCTATCGTCTTTGAATGCAACTTTCCATGCGCACCGACTACGCGTTGAGGGCGCTTTTCACCCTGGTGGAACACTACGGCGGCCAGCCAATCCCGATCGCCGAACTAGCCCGCCGGAACGACGTTCCAAAGAAATTTCTCGAGCACATTATGCTCGATCTGAAGGAGCGCGGCTGGGTCGCGAGCACTGCCGGCAAGCGCGGCGGCTATACCCTCGCCAGGAGCCCGGAGCGAATCACGATGGGTGAAGTCGTCCGTCACTTCGACGGGTATCTGGCTCCCATCGGATGCGTTTCGGTCACCGATTACAAGCGCTGCACGCAGGAGCCCGTGTGCCGGTTCCGCCGGGTCATGCTCGAGGCCAGAAACATGGTCGCCCGGCTCATGGACGAAGCCTCGCTGGCCGACGTCATGCGGGGCCGGCCTGTCTCGGACCGGGAGGTCGCCGCGACCGAAGGCCTCAACGGCGACGGAATTTGATCACACACTGTCAGCGAATTTCGTTGACGCGCTTTAAATGACGACTAATTTCGTCGATGTTTCGTTGAGCGAGTCGATGAAAATTACTTTTCCCGAGAAATTCGCTCCCGCCTGCTCCGCGGGCGGGGGCGAGCCTCGAAGCCGTTCTTCGACCAGCTCGATAGAGATTTCGGTCATTTTAGCCCTCACGCACTTCCATCCTCACCAACGAACTGATTTATGGCCTACTACGAGAACGTGATCCGCAGCGTCGGGCACACTCCGCTCATCAAGCTCAACCGGATCGCGGCGGATCTTCCGGCAACGGTCGCGCTGAAGGCGGAGTTCTTTAATCCTCTCGGAAGTGTGAAGGACCGCATCGGCGCCGCCATGGTCGAGGCTGCGGAAAAGGACGGACGGATTCGCCCCGGCACCACCATCATCGAGCCCACTTCGGGCAACACCGGCATTGCCCTGGCCTTTGTCGCCGCCGCGAAAGGCTACCCCCTGATTCTGACGATGCCCGAGAGCATGAGCCTGGAGCGACGAATCCTCCTCGCCATGCTGGGTGCAAGACTGGTGCTCACGCCGGCGTCCGAGGGAATGAAGGGCGCCATCGCGAAGTCCGAGGAACTTCACCGGGAAATCGAAAACTCGTGGGTGCCCCAGCAGTTCAACAACCCCGCGAATCCGGAGATCCATCGTCGCACGACGGCCGAGGAAATCTGGACGGACTCCGAAGGCCGCGTGGACATTCTCGTTTCCGCCGTTGGAACAGGCGGGACCATCACCGGCGTCAGTGAAGTGATCAAGTCCCGCAAGCCGGACTTTCTTTCGATCGCGGTCGAGCCGAAGGACTCACCGGTCATCACGCAGACCCGTGCCGGGGAGCCCATCAAACCTGGCCCGCACAAGATTCAGGGGACTGGCGCGGGATTCGTTCCGCACAATCTCAACGTCTCCATCCTCGACGACGTCGTATCCGTGAGCAACGAGGATGCGATCGAAACCGCCCGCCGGCTCGCCGTCGAGGAGGGCATCCTTGCCGGCATCTCGACCGGGGCAAACGTCTGGGCCGCACTGCAGGTCGCCCGGCGGCCGGAGTTCAAGGGAAAGCTGATCGTCACCATTGGTTGCAGCACGGGCGAACGCTACCTCAGCACCGCGCTGGCGGAAAAAGCACGCACGGAACTTCTCGCCAACGAAGCGGAATGAGAACCGCCGCATCTCAATGAAGCTCTCCATCCTTGCCACTCTCGCTGTCGCGGGCTCGCTGTCCGCCGCGCCGTCCCAGCTCCTGAACGTCTCCTACGACGTAACTCGCGAGTTTTATCGCGACTACAACGAGGCATTCGAAGCCCATCGAAAGGCCGGAGGGCTTGCGCCCGTCACGATCGAGCAATCCCACGCCGGTTCCAGCAAGCAGGCCCGTGCCGTCCTCGACGGATTGCAGGCGGATGTCGTCACCATGAACCAGGACACCGACATCCAGATCCTGGCCGACGCCGGACTCGTTGCGAAGGACTGGCGCACCCGGCTCCCGGACAACGCGGCGCCCTACACGTCGACGATCGTATTCCTCGTCCGCAAGGGAAACCCCAGGGGCATCCGCGACTGGAGCGATCTCGTGAAGGACGGGGTCGAGGTCGTGATTCCGAACCCCAAGACCTCGGGCAACGGCCGCTACAGTTACCTCGCCGCATGGGCATTCGCGAAAACCGCTCCCGGCGGCGACGATGCGAAGGCCCGCGAGTTCGTGACGCAGCTTTTCCGCAACGCCCCCATTCTCGCAACAGGCGGCCGCGATGCGACGAACGTCTTCGTGCAGCGTGGCATCGGCGATGTTCTGCTCACCTTCGAAAGCGAGGCCCTGCAGATCACGAAGGTCTTCAGCCCGGATGCGTTCGAGATCGTCGCCCCGTCGTCGAGCATCCTCGCAGAGGCGCCCGTCAGCGTGGTCGACACGGTCGTCGACAAACGCGGCACGCGTGATCTGGCGACGGAATACCTGCGCTTCCTGTGGTCGGATGACGCCCAGCGCGTCGTGGCCAAACACTTTCTGCGCCCGCGCTCGGAGACGATCGCCAAAGAACACGCAGAGCTGTTCCCCGACATCGCACTCCACTCCGTCGACGAGGTTTTCGGCGGCTGGAACGAGGCCCAGAAACACTTCACCGACGGCGGCGAGTTCGACGCCATCTACAACCCATCAAAAAAATGATCGTGAAATCCTCTCACCGACTGCGCGAGCGGCGCAGTGTCCGCGAACTCATCCGTCCGATCGAGGAATTCGCACGGGGATCCCAGCATCTTTTTACGGCCCACCTCGAATTTCCCGGCCCGCGCGGAGAACGAATCACCATGCCGCGATTCCTCTTCGCCGGTCCGGGCTCGGCCGGCGCCAGCTTCCTGCGAATCGGCATCTTCGGCGGCCTTCACGGCGACGAGGAATCGAGCGTCCTGGGAGCGATCGCCTTCATCGAGCACCTGTTTCGCAATCCCGAACTCGCCCGCGGCTACGAACTCTTCATCTATCCCGTCTGCAATCCCACGGGCTACGCCGACGACACCCGCTGGTCGCGCAACGGACTCGATCTGAACCGCGAGTTCTGGCGCGATTCGTCGGAACCCGAAGTGATGCTTCTCGAGCGGCAGCTTTCGAACCTCGAGTTCGACGGCCTGATTGCCCTGCACTCCGACGACACCAGCGATGGTCTCTACGGTTTCGTGAACGGCCATGCGCTCACCCGCCACGTGCTTGAGCCCGCGCTCGCCCGTGCCGAGGCCGTGCTCCCGCGCAACTACGACAAGAGCATCGACAACTTCCAGGCAAACGAAGGCATCATCGAGAGCGGATACCCGGGCGTGCTCTCCGCACCGCCCTCGCAGCATCCGCGTCCGCTGGAGATTGTCTTCGAGACGCCGCAACTCACGCCGATGGAGAAGCAGGTGGAGGCCCATTGCCTCGCCCTCGAGGAAATGCTCCTGCGCTATCGCTCGGTCATCTCGGAAGCCCAGTCGATCTGACGGAGAACCGCCGCCTGCCATCCACCGCGCCCCAGTCTGGAGATCAAGCATCAGCCTCATTCGACAAGCCATCCAGCCGTCGATTGTTCTCCGGGGGGAGAACGAACCGGCGGAGAAGCTCCCCGGGAGCTTCCCGCATGGCAACTTCTCCGTCGGTTCCTTCCCCCGATGACATCCTGATCCACCGCCATGTCCGCACCAGGAGAACGATATCGCGCCCTCGTCGCCGAGGTCCGCAAGCGCATCCGGGAAATTTCGCCCGCCGACGCCGTGCTGCTCGACGTCCGCGAAACGGTCGAGTATGTGCGCAGGCATATTCGCGGAGCCCTGCATCTCGGAAAGGGCATCGTGGAATCCGAGATCGAGCTCCATATTCCCGGCGTCGAAACGCCCATCCTCTGCTACTGCGCGGGCGGCAATCGCTCCGCCCTGGTTACGGAAAATCTCGAGCGCATGGGTTACACGAATGTCCGCTCGATGGCGGGCGGCATCCGCGCATGGATCGAGGCCGGACTGCCCACCGTCACAAAACGGGAGGCACTCGATTATTGAAATCATGAGCCATCCGTCGGAACCCGCAGTCAAAGCCACGGACATCCCCTGGCAGGAAATCGTCGAGGCCCAGGTGCTCGCACTGAAGCACGGCTCCGTGACGATCACCGTTCGGGACAGCCGGGTCACCGAAGTTCAGACGTGCGTCACCGTCCGTCTGAACACTCGGGGCTAGACACCAATCGCAGGACGCCCGGACCAGAGGCGTCTCCGCGTTCCTTTCACTCAACCGCCGTGGCGGCGGCGGTCGGCCTCCCGCTTCGCTTCGGTCCTCGCCGCGTCAAAGGCCGCCCATCCCCATTTCATGCGAAAAAGCTCATCATCGTAGGTCAGCCCATCATCGATCGCATCCTCCTGCACAGGCAGTCCCCGTGGAGGTCTTCCGACCGTATTTCCGCCATCAGAGCCGAACCTGCCAGTCCCACTCCCTCCACGATTTGGCACAACAGCGACGGTCTCCCCTCCGTCTACAGGGATGTCGGAATTCGTCCCGTCCACAACGGCCGCATCCGGCTCCAGCTCCACACCCAGTCCCCGCTCTTCAGCGCCCGGGGAGTCGTAGGTTTCGGTAAGCCCGACCCGGATGCCTTGAAACGCGACGGAATTCCCGGGAGTGGCGGGATTGTGGATCTGAACCGTCTCGCCTGTGGTCGGATCAACAAACGCATTCGTTCCCGTTTCGCGAGACGCGACTGCACCGCCGTGGAAACTGCCACGCGAAGAGGCTCCGCCGACCGGAGAAGCGGTATCCACAGTCCTTGTCGCTGTGGGAATGGGCGCCACATTCACGGCGCCTGACGCCAGAGGCACTGCGGAAGGAATCCCTGAGCCTGTCCCCGGAATGCCTGGAAACTCTTCTCCGGGAGCCGGGGCAGGAACGTCTGCAACGATTGTCGCGTCGGAACGGATATCCGCCGAATGGCGGGGAGACGGGAGGCTCCCGTCGGCAGACGTTGCGACCGCCGGCGACCGGGACTCGATGGGCGATGCCGGCGGACGGGTTCCGAGCAGGTATCCCGCAAACCCTGCCAGCAAAAGGTTCGTGAACAGTGAGATTGGCAGAAGAAATTTCATTCGGGATCTCCACAAAGAGGTTCAACAGGCAACAGCCGGTGCGGGCGCTTTCCCCCCCGGGAACCCCCGCACCGGCTGCCTCCCCCGCAACCGGGAAGGGGACCTCCTCTCCCCTTCCCGGTGCTCAGCCGATGGAATTAGAGAAACTTCGGAATGACAGGTGCGCTCTCCGACTCGCGGTAGACCTGCATGGTTCCGATGAGAATGCCACCGCCACTGCTGCCCGTCGTGTTGATGACTTCGCTGGCGATCGCGTCGGCAAGGGTGCGCTTAAGTCCAGCGAGTGCCGGCGGGTAAATGACACGAGTGTAAAGCCACAACGTGTATTGACCTTCGCGGACCGCCTGCTGGCTGTATTCCACGCCGTTCCACTTGAGGGTTTTCGCGCCGCCTGCGTTCGCAGTCACCGCATCACCGGGCGTCGCGTAGCCGATGTAATAGCCCGCGGTGGCATTGGGATTGCCGACCTTGTAGGCGTTCGGGCCAAGAGGGACGACCAGAGCGGACACCAGGTTCGCGCCGGAATTGAATCCACCGTTGCCTGGGAACTGGCTGTCAACACCACTGACAGTTTCCCTCGGCCAGAGCACATGGCTCGTCACGACGCCGTTTTGGATCGTCGGCTGGTAGTGCTTCGTGACGGCATTCACGCCGAGACCCATCTCAGCGAGCGGGCAGTAACGCTGGCCCGCATCGAAGTTGCGGCCGATCGCGAATACCGTCTGGTTTCGATGGGCCGAGTTTCCGGTCAGGAACGACAACGGAATGTAACCGCGGGAATAGAGCGCCTGCGCGGCGGAGGTGTGGAGATTGTCACCAGGGAAGCCCGGGCTGGCGAGGAACACCATCGGCGCAACACCCGTAAGGATCTGCTCCAGTTCGATGTAGTTCTTCCCGTTGTAGAAGCCCAGGTAGGGCGACGTGCTCTGGAAGTTCGTCGACACTCCGAAATCCGGCACCGCATCCTCGTATTGCGAGGGGTCCGTCGCCGTGAGCGGATTGGCATTCATGGTGCCGGTCGCATTGGTCGGCAGGAACCGCACCGGTTCCGAACCGGCGACGGCTTTCACGCCGCCCGTGGCCCCTAGATAAGAGGTTTTGACCGTAACCGGCGTGCCATTGAATGTGCCGCCGACGAAGTTGCCGAAGTTCGATGACTGCGGCGTGCCCGGATTTCCGTTCACGGCGATGCCGACATACGTCTCGCCCTGCAGAAGGTTGGCGATGGCGGCATTGGTGGCGTTTCGATCGCCATTCGATCCGGCGATGCGAATAACGGTCTGCGCTGTGGCGGCCTGCACAAGCGCGAGGCCCGCAGCGCCCAGGAGAAGAGTTTTATGGAGTTTCATGGTGATGGATGGAATGAGACTTGTTGAACGTTTTTGGATTCAGAACTTGCGGCTCTTGGGTCGGCGGCTGATGGCCACGAAAAGCACGGCTGCCAGGGCAATCATCGCCAGGGTGGCGGGTTCCGGAACGGCGGTGAAGGTCACCTCGCCCGTGTCGCTGATCTTGAAGCTGCCAAGCAGAGTGCCCGGCTCACCGTAAACGGGGTTGATCTGATAGAGATCCAGCACGGACGCCGAGGTTCCCTCCTCAATGCTGAAGTATCCTTCGATCGAACCGCCGATGCGGAAGTCGCTGATGTCGGATGTCAGATCCGCCCACGTGTTCTCCGAACTTGCGTTCTGAAACGTGGCCTTGGTGCTGTTTCCCGTCGGATCGCCCTCCAACGTGAACTTGAATGCGAGTTCCTGGATGAGGCTGACCTTTTCGATCTGGCCACTCGGGGAGCCGCCGGTCCACGGAGTGGATGGGACGCCGGGATCCGCCCGCCGCTTGGTCGCATAAACGATCGCCGGCGTGGTGTTGTCCAGGAAGGTCGTGCCGACCACGCCCCAATACACGTCACTTCGATGGCTCCAGTCGGGACCGAACGCCTCTTCGAGATCTGGCCGGATGTTCCCTCCGGTATTGACGGTGATCGTGGAGTTCGGTGCGAGGTTCGCAAATTGCGAGACGCTACCGATGTTCACCAGGTAGTTCTGCGCGTCCCCTTCTCCGCGAAACCCCAGAAAGAGGTCCCCCGTGTTGTAGGTCATCGCGGCGGATGCATTCGAGACCGACCCACCAAGCGCGGCTGCGCCCAGAAGGAAAGTGGTCAGGACAGATCGGATTTTCATAATCACTATTTGTTTAGTCGTCTTTTGCGGCAGGGTTGATCGCGATTTTGGTATGTCGGTATGTATGCTTCTTCGGGTTAAATACGATTGGTTCAGTCGTATATTTCCTTATGTTCTGTCAAGGGAAAATCTGCAAATTTTTCTTTCAGCGCGCTGCACGGAACTTCCAGGTGACGGTGGAAAGCAACGCGTCGGTCTTCAGGGTCTGGGTAACAAACAGTCTCTGACGCTCTTTGGGACCGCGCCGGCGAACGGAGAGCGTTGCGCGGCCGGCAGTTGTGCCTAAAACGAAATCAAACTCCACGTTCAGCGTGCGACCGGCGATTTGATAGGTCCCGTCCCGTGCGGCGCGTCCGTCCTCGATGCCTGGCGCCAGATTGGAAATGGACGCCGTCCCGTCCCGACGAAGGGCAACCATGTTCCGGAAGGTGCGGGTCGCACCGTTCACGACGAGCTCTCCGCGTGCGCTGAAGCGCGCGCCGCGTCCGTCCTTGCCGACGAACACCCGGAGCATCCGCACTTTGCCGCGGGCCGCGATGCCTTGCGCCCCGCGGACCTCGACCCTGCCATTTTTCGTGTAGTCGCCCTCGATGCCGCGGAACTTCGAGGGCGGAGGCTCCTCGGTTTGCGCGATGGCGCCCGACGTGATCGCGAGGACCGCCGCGGGAAGAATCAGGAGTCGATACGTGTTCATATTTCCCAGGATGGCTGGAGGTGTTGGTGTCGCAGCGCCCGGCTTGCGACGAGCGCAGCCTGCTGCCGGATTTCGGGAATCGCCGTGGATTCCCACAACATGGCCTTGAGCGGCGGACCGATGAGCGAGATCTGCTCGAAGGCATGCCCCTTCGCACCGACCGGCTCGAGGTTTTCGTTGGCTTCGAGGCCGAGGAAGAGCGGGTCGGGATGCAGCACGCCGCGGGCGAGAAGATTGATGAGCAGCGGCTCGTTGAAGTGCTGGCGGAAATTCGACTCCGGGCCGATGCAGTTGAAAACCTTTCCCGCGCGGATGGAGCGGATTTCGCCGTCAGCCCTTTTGGGTTGAATCCGCGCCGTGACACCCTCTTCGTCCTCCTCGAAATCCCGCAAGCGGCCCGGAAACAACTCGAGCCGGCCTTCCTTGCACAGGCGTTCCAATTCCGCCCACGCGCTCTGCGGCATGCGGTGGCGGTGCGATTCCCAGAATGGACGGACATGGCGCAGGAAACGCCGGCGCTCCTCGATCGACAACGCCTTCCACAGATTCTGTGTGTGCGGGCGCAGGGCATCGATCACGCCGCCCCAGTGCTCGGGGCCGACGGATCGAATCTCCTCGCGAATGAACCGCACGAGCCGGCGGATGTTGCCTGTCGGCAGTTGATCCGCGGAGATCCCCTCATACGGTCCGGCGGCACCGTGCGACTGCGGCCAGCGCCCGCCGCGCGAGGTGACGAAATATTTTCCGCGGTGTCCGGCCCGCTCGAGGCTCAGGATCACGTCCACCGCCGTGAGCCCGGATCCGATCAGCAGCACGTCGTCCCCGGGCGAATGCATCGAGATCGCGCCTTTCTGCCAGACCTGCGCAACATAGCGCGGACTGCGGAAAAACGGGTGCGCGGGAAGTGGATCACGCGGCGGCAGGTTGCCCAGCGCCAGCACGACGTGGCTGACATCCTCGGTGTCACCATCCGCGGAGACCACGGTGCCCCCATTACGCGCCGGGATGAAATCGATCACACGCGTCGAACGAATGTCGAGGCGCGCCGCGCACCCCGGTCTCGAATAGGTCTCCTCGAGCAGGGCGAAGAGGTAGCACCCGTAAATGGCACGCGGCACGAAATCCGTTTCGCGCACGCGCTCGTCGCGGAGAAGCCCGGCGACATTTCCCGGACGACGCAGCCATTTCAGGAAATGGTCCGGCTGATCCGGCAGGGCGCTGATGCGGCCGGCGGGGACGTTCAGCAGATGCGCCAGATCGCGCGTGCCATACGCGAGTCCGCCGGAGGGATACTCCGCCGGATCGTAGAGCGCCACGCGGCACGGCACCGTGGCCTGCAGCCCGATCTGAATCGCAGCGAGCAGACCGCTCGCGCCTCCGCCGACAATCGCAATCATCGGTCAGTCAACTCCCTGCTCGAAGAACTGCACGAGCACCTCGCCCTCCGCGAGCTTCTCGGCGGAAAGCGAGGCCTTCACCTCCTCGACGAGGTTCTTTGCGAGTGGCTCGCCGGCATTGGCACTGAGGCGCAGCCATGCGTAGGCACGGGCGGGGTCCTTGTCCACACCACGACCTTCGTAATAGAGGCGGCCGAGATTCGCGCGCGCCTTGGGATCTCCCTGCTTGGCGGCCTTGCGATACCATTCCGCAGCGGCCTTGGGGTCGGCCTTTCGTTCCCCGTATCCGCGCTCGAGGATGGAGCCCATGGCATTCTGCGCGGCGGGATTTCCCCTCTCCGCAGGCTCGTGATACCAGCGCAGCGCCTCCTCGGGATCACGCTTGATACCCGGCGCACCTTCGCCCCCTTCCGCTCCGAAGAAGTAGATTTCACCAAGCCGGACCTGCGACGGCTGGTCGCCCTGCTCCGCAGCCTTGCGATACCAGGCGACGGCTTCGACCACGTCCTTCGTCGTTCCCCGGCCCTGCTCGATCAAGGCAGCTAGCGCGGCCTGCGAGGGAAGCGCCTCCTGCTCCGCAGCCTTGCGCAGCCATTTCACGGCCTCCGCATCGTCCTGCTTTACGCCACGTCCCTCGAGATACAGGAAACCAAGATTGTTCTGCGCCTTGAAATGCCCCTGCTCCGCGGCCTTGCGGAACCACTCCGCGGCCTTTGCGTCGTCGCGAGTCACGCCATCGCCATTCAAATACGCTTTCCCAAGGAGATACTCCGACTCGGCATCGCCGGCTTCCGCCTTGGACTGCAGCTCTGCAACATCGGTGGCGGCAAATGCCGCCCCCCCGGCAAGCAAAGCCAGCGCGACAAGCAAACGAACAAAGCCACGCGGTGCGAGCGTCTTTACAAGACCTCCACGGCAATGCGGGCTCCTCGCGGACGTCCGCGTTGCCGGGTTCCATTCTCTACGATGTCTTCTCATAAGTTGGAGTCCTCCTCCCCGCCGTAGCCGAGCACATCGACCACGATGATCGATGGCGTCTCCTCCTGAGGTTCCGGCGGGCGGGTTTGCTGCTGGGCAAATTCACTGGCCGCGCTGGTGGCGGCGCCGGCGACGTTCGACGCCGCGGTGAGACCGCCAATATTCGGCGCGGCAATCACGGGCGCCGAGGGAACACCGGTCGTCGAACCGGCAACGGTAATGTTGCTCGCATTGAGCACCGCCGTGGCGGCAATGCTGAGGTTGCCCGACACCCGGATGCCCGCGTCACCCGCGTCGACCACGCCATTCGGCGCGATGAGATCCACGTCGCCGGGCGGAACCCCGGCCACGGTCGCCAGCACACCGATGCCACCGCCCGTCGCGAGGCCTGCGAGGTCAGTCTGCACCGCGCCGCTCTGCGGATCGATCAGAACGCGCGTGGGCGGCGCGGATTTCACGGTGCGTGCCGCGGCGCCGGCTGCGATGTTGCCGTTCGACGACCAGATGACCATGTCACCGCCGCGCAGCGTGAAGATACGGCCAATGCCGATGTCCACGTCGCCGTCGGTGAAGATCGAAATGCTTCCGCCGGATTCCGTGATGATGCCGGGCGGCACGAGCGGATTGCCGATCACGCTCGTGGCAAGCGTGAGATCGCCGCGCGGCGCGAAGATGTTGATGCTTCCGCCGTTCTTCGTGCGGATGTCCCGCGCCCGCGTGTCGATGTTGCCACGGAAAGTCGCGCCTTCGTCCAGCGCCGGGAAGAGCGCCTCGATGGCGGCGAATCCTAGCCTGTAGCCGTCGGTGATGCCTTCAAATGGAGCATTCTCGCTGCGACCGGCATCACGCAGCACAAGATAGAACGCCTCCAGGGCTATGCGGGCCTGTTGCTCCGCGGGGAGCTCGAGGAATTCCGTTTCCGTGAGCTCGGGATCGACTTGCGCCAGATAGCGCGCTCCTTTTTCGCCGAGCAAAAACTCGTCGATGAAAGTCTCGAAGTCCCCGGCATCCGTGAGGCTGGCGACCGAGCCCAGACCGGCTCCGGTAAGGATGGACGCTCCGTCGAAGGGCAGGTAGGGATTCCGGGCGTTGCCGACCGTCACAACACCGCTGCCCGTGCCGTCGGCGTTTGTCGCACCCGTGCCGAGGTCGAGAGTCGCCCCGGCCAGCACCGCCAGCGTGCCGGGTCCGGAGAGCTGGATGTCACCCGCAAGCGGCGCCTGTGGAGCGGTCGTCAGACCTGGCGGCAGGTTGCCCGGCGCCTGCGACTCGCTGCGCAATGGCGACGAGGCATTGTAGGCAAGAATGTTTCGTCCCGCGGCAACGACGCTGATGTCGTTCTCCGAGAGGTTCTGGATGTAAAACGCGTTGTCCGTGATGTCCTGCCCGGCAACGATCCGCGCGCGCTTCGCCGAATAAAGCGTGAGGCCGGAAATGTCGCCGGCCATCGCATAGAGCCGGAGCGGCTCCGGGTCGTCCGCGTGAAGGCCCGGCGAGTGCAGGGCCTGCTTCGTTTGCATGACGGTGTCGAGCGCGCCGGTTTCAACAAAGAGCTGGTCGAACGCCGCCAGGTAGCCCGGCTCGGTGGTCCTGGCAATGCCGGAGTTATCGGCCGTCGGGCCAATGAACGCGCGATACGCAAACGGAGTCAGAACCCCCGGAATCGCGGACGGAGGAGCATCGGAGAGATTGACGCGCGAGGTCGCCCAGGTCACGAGAGACTGGCCATCGACCGTGACGCGACCGGTGGGCTGCAGGCCATTGACCGCGCCACCGGCAACCAGTTCCAGCGAGCCGCGCGGCGCCGGAGCGAGATTGAAGTTTCCGACCAGATTCATGTCGCCGGTAAACGCCGTCGCCCGCAGCGTGGGCGGCAGCATCGTCGTAGCCGTGCCATATGCAGCCACGTTGCTCTCGTTCAACCGCAGCCACGGATGGAAATAGGATGCGGAATATACCGACTGACTCGCGCTGACGAACAGCAGCTGCGTCTGCAGCCACGACTGAAGAACCGGCGTCGTCGCACCGTTGCCCCCCGGAAGTGCCGCATGGGTGCGCAGAGTGAGAGAGCCTCCGAGGGAAGAAACGTTCACCGCGCTGTCGGGCGCGTAGGTCGAGAACCACGTCTTATACCAGATGGTGTTGTTCAGGCCCTCAGGCAACATGAAGACGTTCGCCGTGGGTCCAAGGAGCACGTCGCCGCGTGCCGACACATCAAAGGTCCCCTTGCCGAGGAAGAGCGTCGTCGGAAGCCATGCTTGCTCACCGGGAATCGTCGATTCCGAAGGAGATGTCGAAAAGAAGTGGTTCGACGGCGCCCGCGTGGAATTTGTCTTGATCTCGTTGCCGGCAATGAGCGTGCCGCGACCCCGCTCGACATAGTAGACGCCACCATCGATATCGTTGCCGGCCCGGATCAACAGGTCGCCTCCGCCAAGTTCCACGAGTTGATCCGCGCGGGTGGCGTCCTTCGGGAGCCTCGCGTTCGTCGGAGCGACAGCGTCCACGTTCGCCACGTTCCGTCCCGCTTCGAGAATGACATCACCGCCACCCAGCGCGCCAACTCCCTGGAAGAAGTTGCTGAAGTCCACCCACCACGTGGTCGACGTCACGTCTCCGCCGACGAGGTCCAGTCCGCCCCCACTTGGCAATCTCTGCGGCGTGGCGCCAAACTGCCCCGTCACCGGATCGATATACCCGCGACGATAGAGCCAGTTGACCGGAAGCTGCCTCTGCGAGTCTGCGACAAGCTCGCTCGTGTTCGTGAGTCGCGTCAGATGCACGATGTCAGACTGTGCCCGGATCGTGACGTTGCCGCCACCGAGGGTGTATTGCACCGGGTAGCCAAATTCATCCTGCTGCGGCGCGCCGAGTGTCGTTCCCTGGTCGTTGCTTGAGATGTAGGCCAGCGGCAGATCGAATTTGCCTCCCATCGTCGGATCGGGGACCTTGGTGCCGGCCGTGTAGATCGTCGCGAATGGATTCAGCAGCTGCACGTCACGCCCGGCTGAAATGTCGATGTCGCCACTGCCGGTGCGAATGACCTGGTAGCGATTGTTCGTCGGTGTGCCATTGGCCCCCGCACCGGTGATGAGCTGCAGCGTCGTCACGTTTCCACCACCAGTGGTCACCCTCGGAAGATTTCGACCGAGCTTGATGGAACCGAGGTCGGCGCCCAATGCCGACAACGACTGCACGCTGCGGAAATCGGCGGCCGAAAAGTCCGCGCCGGATGTGATCCGGTAGGACCACGACTGCGCATTCATCGGCAGCAGTGGATTCGCATCCATGAGCGGCGCGCGATAGACATCACGCGTCGCAACGGTCGCCGTGGTCGGCAGCACAAAGCCGTCGTGGAAACCATTGTTGAAAACGATGTTTCCGGCTGCGCGGAGAGTCAGGATGCCCGGTGCGCTCTTTGGACCAAAGCGAAACGCCCCGAAGTTCCAGTCGTCGTTGGAGTTCGTCGAGTTTGCCGTGCCGAAAGTGATCGTTCCCGTGCGGTGAATGATCTCGGCACCGGGGCGAATGCTCAAAACCGACTCCAGACCACGATTTCCACCGATGAGACGCATGAGCATCGCATCGTAAGTCGCGGATGCGGACCCCGCCGTGCCGACGAACAACTCGCCGTTTGCCCGCACGTTGTTCTTGAGCGTGTTCAGCGTGTTTCCGCTCAGGTTTCCATTTGTTCCGGTAAGGTCGAAAATCTTGTAGCCCTCGACCACGACGCTGGACGCACCGCGAACCGAGCCCTCGATCGGCGCCATCTGGAGATCGCTGGCATCCGCGAGCTGCGGTGCGCGCAGATGCAACGTGCCAGTGAACTGCCCAAACGACGCGCTGGACGGCTTTGCGTCGGCGACGGAAAGATCGATCTTCGAGCCGGAACGAACTTCCAGCAACGCGTTGGCGTCGCTGACTCCATCGACCTGGGCTCCCGCCTCCAGCAGAACCGCACCGCCCTTGCCGGCGTTGCTGAACGTCTTCGCGCTTGCATCGAGCAACGACCCATCCGCGAGCACCAGGCTGCCTGCGGCGATCAGCGAGATCGTTCCTCCCGTGGTGCCCGAGGCATCGATCGTGCCGTTCACACGGATTGATCCGCGATCCGCGGAGAGACGGAAGTGGTGACTGGTGGAAACGCCATCGACGACGATATCGCCGGTGCGGACGCGGAAGTTTCGCGACTCGGTGAAGCCACCTTCATTGAGTGCGGCATTGAGATTCGCGAGCGAGGGCAGCCGCTCCACGTCGAGGGAAAACTGGCCGCCGAGACCATTCGAGCCGGCGTTCGCAAGGAATGTGCCCTTCAAGTCGACGCGCCCATGGGACGCGTTCAGGAACAGCCTTCCCGCATTTCCTCCGTCGCGCGAGGCGGAAAGCACCATCGTGCTGTTGCGGCCGAGTTTCACGTCTCCCCGGCGGGACGTGATCGTGATTTGTCCCGCATCGGTCGTCTTCACGAGGTCGTGGAACCGCTGCGACGTGCCGCTGACATCCAGCCGGCCATTCACGTTCACGTTTCCTTTGGTTGCCTGAAGCGTCAGGTGGCCGCTTGGCAGGTGAATGTCGGAATTGGCGGTCACGTTTCTGCCCTGGAACGTCAGACTGGCGCCAAGCCCGCTCTCGATATCGACCGGCATCGGTTGATCGACGCCCTGGAGGCTCAGACTGCCGGTCGATCGAACGAGCGAGGTGGTTCCTCCCGTCGCGAAGAACGACGGCGTATTCACGTCGAGATCCCCGGAGACGAGCAGGCGTCCCTTGCCGTCGAACAGCACCGCTCCGACGGCGGTCAGGCTGGTGCGTGAAAACTGGTCGATTCGAAGCGCGCGATCCCCGATCTCGATCGTTGTGGCCTGGAGTGCGAGACGGCCGGAGGGATCGCGATCCGCCGCAAGCGCGGACCCGATTGCGGCGTTGTCGAGAAGGATCCTGTCCGCCACCAGCCGGACCGTGCCGCCATCGTTGAAGCCGCGAATCTGCCCCGCGTGCAGAGCAAGGCTGCCAAGCCGGCTGGAGCCAAAACGCCCGGCGCCATACACGTCCAGCGAAGTGTAGCTGAGAAGCGAAACCGAGTGTGCATCCTCGAGCTGACGAAGAATCCGTCCTCGCAGAATCAATCCCTTCGTCCGCTCGATGTCTTCGGAATATTCACCGAGCTTCAACGTGATCTGGCCGCTGTGCAGTGCGATCGAGCTGCCATCCAGAATCGCTCGGCCGTCGAGTCGCGAGGCAAAGCTGGAATCGAGCGTGATGCTGCCACCCGAAATTCGCGCACGCCGGCCGATGCTCATCTCCGCCGCCGCATCATCGGGAACATTCGATCGCAGCATCGACGCATCGACATCGCTGCTTACGCGAAGCAGGGCGCCGTCGCCGTTGAAAAGCAGATCCTCGGCACGCAACTTGAGCGAACCGCTTTGGACGACTTCGGAACGTCCGGCGAGACGCAGTCGCTCGTTGGCAACAAGAATGATCTCCGGTCCGGTGAGCGGTGCGCCCTCGTTGTCCACAATGAGCTTGGCGGTGTTCACCTTCACCGTCGTGCCATCCTCGGTCCGCGTGCGGATGCCGCCGATCAGCAGACTCTCCGCTCCCCAACGGCTGAGGTTTGCCGCGCTGAGAACGATCCGATTTTCCGTGGGACGCTCTCCTGGTCCCGTAATCACGATCGTCCCGGGACTGCTGATATCGACAAAGGCGCCGCGACCACCGGAAAGCGACTGCCCCCTCACGAGGCCGTTGAGTCGCATTTTTTCGGTCGCCTGGAAGACCAGATGCCCGGAATCGGCCGGCAGAAGTTGAGGCAGGACGTTCAGCGCCAGCGCGCTCTCCCGCATGAAGAGGTTCGCCGTGAAGTCGTCGTAGCGCGCGCGGTTGCGGAAGACGTCCGGCGACGCGATCTCGAAGGAGGAATAGACCCGCGGAGCCTGTCGTCCGGCGTTCAGACTGTTGAACCGGTAGCCGGACACGAGGTTCGATCCGTCAGGCAGTGCGAGCGGTCCGGGGATCCTCGACGATGAGGGAGATACGAGATACGCGCCGGGCAACAGAGCGTAGCGCGCCGGCAGCAGCGTGTAGCTTCCCGCCGGAAGATCGGAACCAGGCCCGATCGTGATGCGATCGCCCACGCGCAGTCGCGAGTTCACGTAGCCGGGGTCGCGGGTCGTTGGGTCCAGCGGGTCGCGGCTCAGATTTGGCGCGGCTGCATCGCTGTCGTTGAACGGTGCAAACGGCACGTAACTTGCGTCGTAACCGGGAATGATCACAAAGCGATCCTCGGAGGCGAGAATGTCCCTTGTGCCCTGGTTGCCCTCCACCCATCGATAGGCGTAGAGGTCTCCCCCTCCGCGAAGATCGATCTGCGAACCACCCCGGGTCGTGATGCGCGCAGCGCCGAGGTTCACGCTCTTTTCCGGCAGGCCCACGAGCGTGACGTCCATGCCGGTGGGATCGATCCACGAATTTCCGTCGACGCTTACACCGTAGGGAACCAGCTGCCCCTGGCCGGTCACCGGATCGATGAGCGAGACCGAGGTCACACTGGCCGGGCCAAGTGTGAGCCGTTTCGCGACGGGAAATGCGCGCGTGTCGCCGGTGACGAGATCCGCGGGTGCCTCTCCGGTGCCGTCCCACCCGAGATTGATCTTCCCCATCGGCGCGCGGAGCACGCCGTTTTGCGTGATGTTGCTCGCATACACGGAAAGCGTGCCTCCGGCGGAGAGCGGAAGGCGGCTCGTGCCCGAGCCTTGAATCGTAACGGATCCCAACTGCACCGGCTGGCCCCGACGCGTGCGGTAATCGTAGGCAACCACCGTGAAGCTCGACGCGGTGGGCGTGTAGATCTGGCCCGCGCGGAAGTGGAGATGCCCGGCGATGTTGAGCGTTCCCTCCCCACGGATGTCGCCTCCATCGGCGAGGAAATTGGCCCGGCGGATGTTCCGCATGGAAAGCGTTCCGATGTCGATCAGGTCGGCCTCCACGGTGAGAATGCCGGTGCCGTAGGTTGCCCGGAAATGATAGGGGTTCGTCGGGGCGGTAAAGGGATTCTTCGGCTCGGTTGGCAGCGTGGGAATGCGGAATGGCATTCCCAACGCCACATAAGGCGCCGCAAGCCTCACGCGATCGTCGGCATACAACACCCCTCCGGACGCGACCTTCAGCGTGTCGCGAGCCTCGATGTCAACGGGTCCCTTGAACCGAACGACACCATCGAGAGTGAGGGAATCGAATCCGCCTTTCGTGAACCTGTCCGCCGTGAAGTAGCCAAGCGCGGGCAGGTTTTTCCCGTCCTTCCGGACAACGGGCTGCCCAATCAACGTCTGCTCACCCGACTCGAACAACGACGGCAGCGGCGCGATCGGCAACGTCCGGCCGCTTTGCGTGACAACGAGCGTCGGGTCCGTCGGAAGAGCTCCGGTGACGGAAAACCGGCCGGACGAAACCTTGAGCGAGCCTCCATATGCCGCAGGTCCTCCCGCATGCCCCTTCAACGTAGCGTCTGTGAAGAGGTGCTCGCCACCATCGAGAACGATGCTTCCTCCGTCGCTGTCGAGACGAACCGGAACAAACTGCCGGCTCGCGAGCGGAGCATTCAAACCGCTGCGCGCGGATACCAGCAGCGACGGCGTGGGAGTCAGCACGTGCGGCGAAAAGTCGAGGACGCCGGAGGTGCCGGAGACGTCAAGCACCGCGCCGCGCCGCGCCACGATGTTTCCGGAAATCTCGATGGTTCCACCGGGCAGCACCGACCCCAGCCGTCGTCCAAGTCCGGACGTATCCCGCACGAGCACTGTCGTCCCCGCGGTGGAGAGCCGGCTCTTCGTTCCGAGATAGACGGTCGTCAGTGACTGCTCACGCCCCTGGTTCAGCACATTTTGCTCGAAGGTGTTGATCGAGTCCTTGCTGCCGGAAACGGTGATCTTTCCACCGGGTGCGACGACTGTTCCGAGGATCGCCACCGTGCTGCCCGAGAAGGAAACTTCGCCAAGCGGATCGGTGACGATCCGTGCACCCTCCTTCATCACGAGATCGCCGCGGAAGAGCAGTCCGGTGTTCGACACATCATCCGAAAGTCCGAGACTGCGAAACGCAAGGCTGACAGGCGACCGTTCGCCCTGAGGCCACAGGATGCGACGAACCTCGAGCGTGTCCCCGTTTCGCGGGTTCGGGTTCGCAACCAGGCTCGTGGCGCGCGGCGCGAGAAGCGTATTCTCCGCGATGACAAGGCCGGGAAGGTGTTGTTTCTCCCCCAGGAAGTTGTAGCGGAGACCTCCGATGCCGGTGAGGTCGAACCGGGTAAACCCTCCCTGATCGAAGAATTCCGAACGAAGCACGACCGTGCCCGGCTCGGTCGCGCGACCGCCGACCTGAATGAACGGAGCCTGCAGTGCAAGCGAGCCGCCCTTTTCGCCGGAGAATCCGCGCAATCCGCCGAGCAACCGCAGACGACCGGAAAGGAGGCGCTCCGTGTCCTCGACCGGACGCCGGCCCTTGACTTCGTCCTTCAGGAAAAGCGCGCCGAGATTTGGATCTCTTCCCGCACGCAGGGCAATGGAACCGCCGGTTCCATAGGTGACCGTGTTGTCGCGGTCAACGAGCACACCGCCGGAAACGTCGATCAAACTGCCCGGGGCAAGCCGCGCCGTGAATGCCGTGACATCGACCTTTCCGCCGTCGGCCACAATTGGCTGCAGTCCGTCGGGCGAGGGATTGCGAACATCGAACGTGAGACCAGCCGTATCCAACACGGCCCCGGAGCCGAGCGTAAACCGCCCCGCATCCGGATCGGCATAAATCGGTGGCACGGGAATGCTCGCATCACGCGCCTTGTATTGCGCCGCCAGGTAGGGCGAGACGTTGTAGGTCGCAAACGTGAGACTTCCACCCGGAGCGAAGATCGATCCCTTCACTTCGATGTTGCGTCCCTTCAGCGTCAGCGATCCAAACGCGGGCGCATCGATCACGACATTCGCGGGCACGAGGATGTCCCCCGCGGAGTTGTCGACGACGAGGTGACCGAATCCGTCCTCACCCAGCAGGGAAGGCGGGAGTTCGACGCTCCGGCGACGCTCCGAAAGCAACCGGAACGGATTTGCGAGGCTTGCCGCCTGCTGACCTTTGAGCGCAAGCGGATCGCCTTCGGGAGTCAGGGCAAACGCCTGAGCCGGCCGCAGCTGGCGATCGCCGAACACCACCGTCGGCGCGCGCAGCGATGTATCCATGAACGGCTCGCCATACTTTGGCTGCGGGTCCTGCGAGCGGAACGCGAGTTCGAGCCTGCTGGATTTCGGCAGCGAACTGGAAAGTCGCGTCTCGCGCAGTTGCCGGGGACCGGTGACAGTTGCTCCGGCGAGTTTGCCATCCAGAGCCATTGAGGCCGCCGTGATCGAAATGCTTCCGCCGGCTGCGCCCTGGATGTAGTCGCTTTCGTAGTGGCCGCGATCGAGGCTGAGGGCCGGACGGAACGTTCTCGTGATTCCCCATTTCGCATGGGTCTCGGTAAACCTCGGATCGTAGATACCGTCGTAAACCAGGTCCGGCGTCGCCTCCGCAATGTCGATAAGCTGCGCGCCCAGGATGACCTTCGACGTCTTGACGTATCCGCCCTTGTTGTTCATCCAGCCGCCCGAAACATCGATGATCGACCCCTGCTGAAGAACCACGGACTCGCCCGCCTGCAACGTCACATTTCCACCGGCGACCGTCAGCCGCGCAGCGTCATGCTCGATGAGGTCGAGAAATCCGGTCGCATCGCCGAGCGGGGTCCCGATCCACTCCTTGCCGTTGAACGTTCCGGTGCGACGGGCATCGATGGTGATCGATGTGTTGCGGAAGGGCCCCTCACGCTGAAGCGGCGTGTCCGCGAGTTCCGCGCCACGGAACTCCAGCGTGAGGATGTTCTCGTTGAGCGGGACGTCCACGGCGGTCGTTCCGGCGACATCAATCATCGCGCCTTCGTCGATGTAAATTTGCCCGGTCGAATAAACGAAGCGCGACAGCGGCGGTTGCTGTGCGCTGGTGCTGGGGATGTAGTCCCATTTTCCGGCCTGCACGGTGACCGAGGCATTCGGTGCGAGAAGTTGGGATCCCTTGTCGAAATGAACCGCCAGCCCGCGGGTATTGACCTGTGAACGGATGGCAACCTCCGATCCAGTGATCTTTTCGCCGCTCGCGATCTCCGGCAGGATGCGCATCACGCTGCCTTCGCCGATCGTGACCACGCCGCTGCCGCGCGGCACAAAGAGCGTCTTCTGCGCCTCGGTCGCGCCATTCGGATCGTAGGCGGAGTTCGCCACGTAGTCGTAAATGGCCAGGAGATCGATGCGTCCGTTCAGGGAAACCGATGTGGTGCTGTCGATGACACCATTCTGCTGAACGCTCTTCCCGGTAATCGTCGCGTTCGCGCGGGCGATCTCGATGATGCCGTCGTTGATGGCCGTTCCCGCGCGGATCCGCGCCCTGGCACTCGGATCATCGACCGCACCGACCACGACATCCAGGCCGCGCAGGCTCGGGTCGCTGGCCGCGTGCGGCAGAACGCCGATCTGCAATCCCGCCGCAAGCACGGTCTGGCCGTCCGGTGTGGAAATCGTGCCCGAGTTGCGAACATTCGCGCCTGCGAGCGTCACGCGTCCGCCGACCTTCGCCGCAGTGGTCGGGCTTGCAATCTGCGCGCCGCGCTTCACCTCCACATCGCCATGCACGGCGAGATACCTGGCCGTCAGGCGCGTGCCGGCCTTGGCTCTGTCCAGCTTTGCCCTTCCTGCCTCGGTAATCGTAATGGTGGTGCGACCGCTGCGATCCCTCCCGACCGCGTAGTCGTCGCCGTCCACGAGCGCTTGCTCGACCTGCGACTCATTTATGAACGTGAGCTGCGGTTTGCTTCGCTCGTCAAGGATCTGGCTGAGAATCTTCGACTCCCCCACCACTTCGAACGAATCCGTGATGAGGGCGGAAAACAGGAACTGCGCGTCCGTGTTGTTGAGAAGACCGCGGGCAATGAGGGCTGGATTGATGGGAAGCGCCGCGGCAGTGAGAGCGTAGGTATTGACCTGGCTGGAACCTCCAAAAATGATCCCGTTCTGGTTGATGACGTAGACCTGCCCGTCGGCATTGAGCTTGCCGAGGATCTGGCTGGGGCGGCCCTTGGGATCGTTGACCTTGTTGAAAGCCACCCACTTTCCGCGATCGGAGCCCCCCCTGGATTGGTCGAACGTCAGCGTCGTCTTCTTGCCGATGTTGAATGTCCGCCAGTTCAGCAACGCCTGCTGCTCGGTCTGAACGATAGTGACGTCCCTGCCACCATCGGCGCCGCTTTTCTCGGTCGGCAGCTCAGCCCCCACCCAGAGCCCCGGATTTTCCCCCTTCTTCGGCCGGTTCAGATTCTTCGGCACGCGGGGGTCGACCTCGAGCCCGTTGCGTCGAAGTCCATCGGGAACCCGCGGAAGCAGGCCACCGCCTCGGGGATTCCGCAAACGCGCGGTGGATGCCTGCGCGGCTTCACGCGCGGACCGTTGCATCGCGCGGGCCGACTGGATGGCGTCCGTTGTGCGCGCGAGCCGGTCCTTCGCGTTCGACTGCAGCCTCGCGGCCTCGGTCTGACCGGAACCCGCGCTCGTCGAGTTCCCGCTCCTTGCCCGCGGCGCCGCCGCGCCACCCCCCAGAATGTCCCCCGCCTGCACGGTGAATGCAGGCAGAAGAAGCAACGCCGTTCCCGATGAAATCGAATGGAACGCGCGCAGCACGGAGCATCTGCGCGGGTGGCTCATGCGGTTAGTTCTTCGAGGTTTCGACGAGCTGACCGAGGGCGATTTCGTTGATCGCCACGGAGTTTTCCTGAAGGAGTCGCTCGAGATATGCCGAACGGTTCGCACTTGCCTGCTCCTGCCGGAGTCTGGCGGCGATGGCGTCGCGAACCTCGTCGAGAGCCGGCGTGCGCTCGTCCCGAATATCGAGGACCTTCACAATGTGCCAGCCGTCGGCGAGTTCGATCGGTGCGGTGACCGCGTCCTTGCCGAGTTCGACGATCTTTTCCCGGATCGCAGGCTGAAGCTGCGCGGCCGCAAGCCAGCCAATCTCACCGCCGTTTGCCGCGCTCTGCGACTCCTGGCTCTCCCGTCGCGCCACCGCGGCAAAGTCGACACCGGGTTCCTTTAGTGCCTTCTGCACCGCTTCGAGCCGGTTTTTCGCGTCGTCTCCCTTTGCGATGTAGATCTGCGCGAGCCGGAACTGCTTCGGAACGCGAAGCTGGGACTTCACCGCCTCGTAGGCGGCGGCGACATCATCGGCGCCAGGAAAGTCGGCGGGCGGCTCGGAAACCGACCGGAGGTAGCTTTCGGCGAGCGCCGACTGGCGCAGTCGCTCGAGCTGGGCCTCGACATCGGGCTGTTTATCCCACTTGTTCGCCAGTGCCTGCTTGAGCACGAGCTGCTCGACGATCAGCGAGCGCACGACCTGATTGAGCGCAGCGGGATCGCCGGCAAGCTGTTCCTTTTCCTGCTGGGTGAGCGCTTCGAAATATGGGGCAACTTCGGTGGATTTGATGTCTTCGCCACCAATCCGCGCGATGACCGCGGAATCGACTGCAAGAACGGTGCCGGCCGCGGTTGCGGCGAGCACGATGAATGCGTGAGGGATCTTCATTGGATTTTCTGGTCAGTGAGTTTGTCAGCGTAGTCCTGGACAAGCGTCTGAAACTTCGCCCGGGAAATGCCGGTGAAGGGCTCGCGGGCGGAAATGGCCGTGCCGAGGCCGAAGCGCTTGTATCGGTCGAGCACTTCCATCCCGAGTTTGAACATCTCCTCGTTGCGGCGCTGCTGGTCCTCGACGCGGCGCTGCAGCTCGACGGTCTTCGCTGCGAGCCTGGCACGCTCGGCCTCCTTCGAATGTGCGAGAGCGGCGGCCTTTTCGTAGCCTTCCTTCCACTTCCTCAAGGTCGTGTTGAGTTCGTAGGCCTCCTTTTCGCGGGCAACGAGCTGCTCGCGGAGCGCTGCGATCAATGCGTCGGCGGCGGTCTTGTCCTGCTCCGCCTGCTTCGTGAGCTTGTCGAGCTGCGCCTCGAGGTTCTTCACCTTCAACTGCGCCTGAGCCTCGCTGGCTTGCAGACTCGCCACCTGCGCCTGGGCATCGCGGAGCTGCAGCATCGTGGATTTCAACGCATCACGCAGACGCGTGAGAGCGGGGTCCTCCTCCTGCGCGCGGACCTGCGGCAGGAGGACCAAAATCGAAAGGAACAGAAGAATGCTTGAGCGCATGGCGGTCTAGAAGCGGGCGTTGAGATCGAGCTGGAAGATGTCCTCCTTGAACTGCGGACCGGCGACGCTTTCGGCGCTCATCCAGCGCGTGCCGATCCAGACGTTCTTGGAGAGGGCGAGATTCGCGCCGATGATGTAGCCCTTGATGTTCGTGCCACCGCCGGCGAAGTCGGACTCGGTGAAGCCGTCGATGACGGCGTCGGATCCGACGTAGCGATAGCCAAAGCCGACATTCCACGCCCACGGACGGTCGAGGGCCAGCGAGCCGACCTGGAGCTGAATTGCCCACGCGGAGTTGCTGCCAACGAAGTCACCGAAGTTCGTGGAGTCGGAAAGGTCGTCGTCGAGAGGACCGCGGTTGTTCACCGCGACCTTGTTGATCTCGCCCGCGTTGAACGCGATATTCTGCGCGAATTCGCCCATGAGCGAGATCGCGAACGGCTCGAAGCGCGTGTAATCAAGCCGGCCGGAGAAGACGATGTTCTGGAACTTCGTCGCGAGGCCGTAATACTGCCACTGGTTGATCGTGCCGTAATCGTTCGCCTCGGTGGGGATGATGTCGCGCAGGGCCATGTAGGTGTTTCCCTTCTGCGCAAAAGCAGGGCGGCTTGCATCCGTGTCACCCGCGTCGTTCGGCGACATCGGCACGTAGGGCGAGGAGAGTTTTCCCTCGGTGTTGAGGAAGTAGTAGTAGGCGAGGCCGGTGCGGAGGTTGAAATCCTTCACCGCCGTCACGTCGAGGCCACCCTGAATACCGAAGAGATACTTGTCGTAGCTCTTGAACTTCGCGGGCTGGTTCGACGAGAAGTTGAAGTCCGTGTTGTAAACCGGGAACGCGCCGGCCGCGAGGAACGGCGTGACACCGCTGACCACCTCGTAGGCGGCCTGTAACGCAATGCCGTCGAAACCGAGGTCGTCATCCCAGACGATGCTCGTCGTCGAGAAGAACGGATTGTCGAAGCGGCCGACAAGCAGGCCGACGTCCTTCTTCGGATCGCCCGTCAGCTGCCACTGAAGGTAGGCGCGATCGAGCCAGATCGCGTATTTGCTGAAGTTGCCACCCTGGCCCTGATAGGGCAGGCCGATGCTCTGGTTCGTCGAAACCGGCGAGTTGTCCTGTCCGGTCGCGATCCGGGCGCCCGCCGTGAAATGATCGCCAAGGTCCGCTTCCACGCCAAGCCGTGCACGGAGCCGGAAGCGGTTGCGATCCTGGTCGACATTCAGCTGGGACGAGAATTCGTTGCCCGCGACGTTGAAGGGAGCGCCCGTGTTGATGGCATTGAAATTCGGGAACGCGCCGGTCGCGTCGTTGCCCCCCGGGAAGAAATCGCCCTCGTAGCGGAAGCGAAGGTCCGCATATGGCCGGATGCGATCCACCCAGCCGGGAATCCGATTCGGCGCCACCCAACCCTCGCTCTCCGCATGCGCCAGCACCTCGTGCTTGAGGTCGTCCTTGATCTTGTCCCGGACAACCTCCGGCACGTAGGCCACTCGCACCTCGCCATCCTCCGGCGCCGGAGGCGTCGCCGCCTCTGCTGCAGCCTGGGCAATCTCTGCGGTCTCGACGATTGCGGCTCCTTGTGCCGCAACGGCCTCCTGGGTGGCTGCCAGCTGCGCCTGCATGGCGGCGGCCTCCTCCTGGGCCTGACGGATCATGAGATCGGCCTCCTCCTTCTCGAGGACGCCTTTCTGGACGAGTTTGTTGATGAGAATGATCGCGACGTTTGGCTGCGGGGGGGCCGGCTCCGAGACGAGCGGCTGCATCTGGGCATCGAGCTCGTTCAACGGGTCGGGCGGAAGCGAGGCGGTGTCGGGACCGTCTGCAGGCGCCGGCGTCTGGGCCGCCTGCGGAGCGGGAGTCGACCCGGCCGCGGAGGATGACGCAGTCGCGATCTTGGGAGTTTCCGACCAGTTGGCCTCGGCGAACGAAACGTTTGGATCCCCGATTTCGACAGGCACGACTTCCTCGAATTGCGCATAGGCGGTCGAGGTCGCGGCGGCCACGAGCAGGGTGAAGGAACGTTTGAAAAGCGATGTCATCGGAAGAATCAGTTGGGCCGCCTGGCCGAGATGCGCATGACGATTGGCATCGGCATGTCTTCCGGCGGAGGCGACTGGAGTCGCAGGCCGGTGAGGATTTCGTTCTGGAGCGTGCGATCGAGATCGGGATTGCCGCTGGAATCGGAGACGGCCGCGCGCGTCACGCGACCGGTGGAATCGGCCCAGATGCGCACGGTGACGACGAGCTGCGCGGAGCGGGTCTTCGGATGCTTGCGCAGTGCGTCCGCGACGCGGCTCTGCACCTGCCCGGCATACCAGCCGAACTTCGATCCGCCGGAACCACCGCCACCCTTGCCTTTTCCGCCGATCACGCCCATGCCGCCGCCGGCCGCGAGGCCGAAGCCATTGCCGGGACCGTCGCCCACGATGCTCGTGCCGAGCGGAGGTTCGTCGGCGGGTTCGGGCTCGTCCGCAGGCGGCGCCTCGGTCGGGGCTTCCTCGGGTTGAAAGTCGGGCTGGTCCTGCACCTCCGGTTCCGGCGGGCGCTCGGGCGGCGGCTCCTGCGGCGGAGGAGGTGGTGGTGGTGGTGGCGGAGGAGGAGCAACCGGCATCAAATCAACGACGCGCATCTGCGCGACCTTCGGCTTGGGCTTGGATTCCCCACGAAACGCCAGCCACGCGCCGGCGACCCCCACGAGCACGACGGCCACGGCAATCCAGACTCCAAACTTCCGCAGGAAGCCCGGCTCCTCGTCCTCATCGTGGATGTGCGGATCCGCTGCCATGGACTATTTCGGCGCCTGGGTCGCGAGGCCGACCTTTTCGATGCCGATGCGGCCGACCACATCGAGCACGTTCATGATTTGCTGGTATTGCGTGCCGCTGTCGCCCTTCACGACGACGGGGAAGTCCGGCGTCTTCGCCTTCTCCGCGCTGAGGCGGCTCTCGAGCTCCTCGAGGGTCACGGGCACGGTGTTGTGGAAGATCTTGCCCTCGTTGTTGATCGTGATGGCCTGCACCTTCGACTCACCCAGCGACGGACTCTTGCTGGCCTTCGGCAGGTCCACCTTGAGTCCCTGCACACCCGCCGTCGTCATGATGATGAAGATGAGCAGCAGCACGAGGTAGAGATCCACCATCGGCGTGACGTTGATGTCGTCGTAGCTCTTGTTGTCGCCTGCGTTCATAGGGAGGCGGACTCCAGGCTGGCCGACGGATCCGGAAGGCCGCGATTACCGGCCTCCGCGGGCGCGGGGTAAAACTCGGCCATCTTCGTCACAAACTTATCGATGAACATCTGCATCGACGTGACCGCGTCTTTGATGCGCGAGTTGAGGTAGCTGTAGATGAACAGCGCGGGAATCGCGACGACGAGACCGGCAACGGTCGCCAGCAGCGCGCTCGCGATGCCGGGCGCGATCGAGTTCACGTCCACTTCGCCGTGCTTCGCGATCACGGCGAACGTGATCATCACGCCCATCACCGTTCCGAGCAGGCCCACATACGGGCCGCCGGCGATGCTGATCGTGAGGAAGACGAGCCCCTTGTTCAGCTTGTGCGTTTCATTCGTGAGGCCTTCGTCGAGACTCGCGCGAATCGCCTGAATCGAGCGACCGGACAGGCCATTGAAGCCTTCCTTCGACTGCTGGCGACGAAGGCGGATCTCCTGCGCACCGATGTGATAGATCTGATAAAGCGGCGACTGCTTCATCAGGCGCAGCTCGCCTGGCGAGCCCTCCTCGCCTTCCGGCTCGTCGCCCGCGGTCATGCGATCGAGCACGGTGAGATCGGCCGCAACGCGCGACCAGTGCTTCTGGAAGACGTTCGAACTCTTCTCGATGCGATTCAGGTAGAGGTATTTTCGAATGGCGACCGTCCACCCGACGACCGCCATGATCATGCAGCAGAAAATGACGATCCAGCCGTCGAACATCATGTTCTTCGCGATGTCGCCGAAGAGCGAGAGATGCTCGAGCGCCTCGTTGTGGCCGCCGCCGCCTTCGCCCTGCTCCACTTCGCCGAACTGCACGAGCTTGCCGGCGTCGGACGAAGTGCCCTGATTCACCGCGTCGAATCGAAGCAGGTCGTTGGGCTTCGCCGCAGCGACGATTTGAAGTTCGTCGAGTTCGCCAATGAATGCCGTCGCGGTTCCCGACTCGCCGCCGATGCGCGCGGGGCCGTTGATCGCGGGCAGCGCCGCGTTCGCGGTGGCCACGTCCACTCCGCCGACGAGGAGCGACAACGTTCCCTCGGAAATCCGCGCCGCAAGGTGCCGCCACTGGTCGAGCGGGAGCGGCTCCGTCCCCGTCGCGCGTTGACGCTGACCACCGGAGATCACCTCGGCATACGGCGCGCTGTTATCGATTCCGATGCGCAGGCCGTTCGTCGTATCGCCGAGCTCGAACAACACGGCCGAAGGCTGGTCCGCCGTGCGCTTGACCCACGCCGACCACGTCAGCGCTCCGCCGGCCTCGACCGCGAGCGTATCAGACGCCGGAATGTCGATGCTCGTGCCAAGAAGCCGCACGCCGGAGCCAATCAGCGATCCCTGGCTCTGCGTGCCCGCGCTTGTCGCGTTGTTGCCCTTGCCACTCGCGTCAGCGGGCGGGCTGCCGGCCTCGACGAAGTGATAGACGAGCACCGTCTCGCCTTCGTAGGTCTTCGCCGCGTCCTGCACATTCTCGGCGCCCTCGGCGTTTCCGGAGTAAAGCCAGAGCTGTGTCTGCGCGCCGGGCTTCACGTTCGGAACCCGCACCCAGACGAACGCCTCGTTCATCAGCGAGTCGTATTTCTCGATGTGGTAGGGCAGGAGCGTCTGGTCGTCCTCGGCGAGGATCCGAATGTCGCTGCCGTCCGGCGCGGCGGCGGCGAAGTTGAAGTTTCCGTCGTGCAGGCGCAGAAGCACCACCGCGTCGCCGACGGTGTCCTTCAACTCGACACTGCTGGCACCCGTGTCGATCGTGACCGGCTGCCGGATCGTCCAAGCCTTGTCCCACCACGCGGAGGCGGTGAGCGGAAGAAACAGCCCGAGAGTCAGGGCGAATTGGAGAATGCGATGCATCATGGGTTCTAGAAATCGAGCCAGGCCCGGAACGTGACGCGTGGCTGCCCGGCCGGACTCGAGGACTGGCTGACCATGGGCACGCCGATGTCGACGGAGCCGTTGAGGTGATTGAAGAGCTGCAGGCGGCTGCCCGCGCCAATGCTTGCGAGATCGAAGCGGGACTGCTGCTCGGGCAGCGGGTCCTCGAGCGTCACAAATCCCGCGTCGAGAAATCCGAAGATGCGCCATTCGTTGATGCCGAGAACGCCCGCAAGCGCCGGCGAAATCAGCTCGACCGTGCCGAAGAGCGCATTGTCACCGAGCACCTCGGATTCGAGATAACCGCGCGCCGTGTCGAGTCCGCCGCCGGCAAACTGCTCGGCATCGACCAGCGGATCGCTGGAGACCTGGCCTTGCACGCGACCGAAAATTTCAAATCCGAACGGCAGCTCGTGCGTGTGCGAGAGATCGCCGCGGAAGTAGATGAAGCCCCCGTCCGCGTTGTATCGGCGGTTGTCGAACTCGACCTCGTCACTGCCCATGCCGCGGGCGTGGAAGACGATGCTTCCGCCAAGCTCCGTCGTGTAGTTCTTCCCGACCCAGGCGCCGTTGTAGGCAACGGTGAAAGGCCAGTAGGTGATCGGCGTGCCGACAAACTCGTCGCCGATCATGAGGTCCTGCTCGAGGTGCTTGTAATCAAGGCCGGCGCTCATCGAGTGGAAGAAGCCCTCGCCCGACGGGAGATTGATCAGGAACCGGAAGCCAACGATCTCGCCATTACCCGCAACAGCCGCGCCGCCCAGCGTCGAGACATTGCTGTTCTGCCGCGTGGCGCTGACCATAAGGCCCAGCCAGTCGATCGCCGGCGCGCGCGCGATGTAGTAGCCACCGTAGACAACCGCATCATCGATCCGCTGCGGCGCGATCTGGAAGTTGAATCCGATCGTGTGCGCGAGCTGCCAGAGGTTCTCGTAGCTGATCGCGCCATTCAGCCGCAGCGGCGTCGTGTTCACGCTGTAGCGGTTGTTCAGCTCGACGCTGCCGTGCAGGGGAATCGAATCCTTGACCGTCAGATCAACATCGACGGTCCCCGGAACGACGCCCGGCTGGATCGACGGGGTGATCCGCCGGTCGCGAAGCTGGTTGAGCCGCACGATGTCCTTCGCGACTTCGTTGAAATTCGGAACCTTCCCCTCCGCAAGCGACGGCGCGCCCTTCTTGATGTGGTTGATGTCGTAATACCGCGAGCCGCGCACGCGCAGCCGGCCCACCGGCGCCTCGATCACCTCAAGATAAACGACGCCGCCGCGCAGCCGCTGCTCGGGAATTTCCACCGCCACCGTCTGGTAGCCCTTGTCCTGATACGCCTTCTCCAACGCGGCGCGCGCCGCCTCGACATCCGCCTCCGTGCGACCCGGCCCGAGATACGGATACACCGCGGCCTCGACTTCGCGCGGCGGCAGCACCTTCGAGCCGCGCACGCGATATTCCTGAATCAACACGCCCGCATCCGGTTGCGACGCGTTCACCTCGCGAACCAGCTGCGAGTGCGGCGGCGGCGCCTCCTCCCCCTGCGGCACAGCCGCGCGCAGGCTCGCGCAGGCAAAAACCGAGATGAGCATCGATGCCGTGCCGGAAAAAACTGGATGGAGGAGGTTCAACGTCGACTTTATCTGTCGTGTTTTAATGCAAGCAGACGCCGGCGTTCTTCCACGTCCCGGAAAATCACTCGGGATTATTCCGCCGAGGAGATCGCGAACTGCCCGATCAGTGCACTAGAACTTCGTGCGGGATCCCGCGGTGCTGAGAAGGGAGGCCGCCGGCTCCGCACGCTGATAAAACCTTGGCCTGCTCGCCACTCCGGAGAGCTCCAACAACTGAAAAATGCTCCCTGGAAACAGGAAGCTGGTCTCCTCTTCGGGACGGGATTTCCTCCGGTTCACAACAGCTTCAAAACGGGTGTGGAAGTTCATATGCGACTTTTCTAGTCGTGATTAAATCCCTGTCAAGCAGGGAGACACTTTCAGGAGGAAAAACTTCGGTCAGCGAAGGACGGCCGGCCAGCCCCTGGAACGCCGGAATCCGGCCGCGAAGTGCGTTCCTTCACCGGTTTGGCGACAACCGTTTCGCGGGCACCGGATCCCTAAACGACGGACAAATGTCGAATATCACCGCACCGGATGCGGCAGACGATCGGCTATAAAACGATATGCGCGAGCCTTTGACCGCGCGCGACAGAGGGCTGACTACAGCACGCCTTCTTCGCGGGCCTGCCGGAGCGAGTGCGTCACATTCAACACCACCGCGATCGCCTCCTGGGCCTGCAGCTTTGGATCCTGCGCGCGGGAAAGCCCGACCACGATTTCGACGGGCTGCGTATCCATGTCAGGCACCGGGGTGAAACTCCGTCGATACACAGGCTGGGATGGATTGATCCTCCAACGGAAGTCGGGAGCGACGGTGCCGTAACGCGAAAATGCCCCCTCCAGGATGCCCCGCGCCGTGTCGTTTCCAGTCCACGCCTCGACATCCGTGTCGCGCGCATAGACGTTCTCACGCAGCAGGAACACCGCGTCGTATGGGTAGCGCTGGAGTTCCTTTTCGAGGACCTTGATGTGACTCAACGGCGACTCCTCCCAGCAGCGCAACGCGCTCATTGGCTGGCGAAGCACGAGGTGCGTCGGATCCCGGAAGGCATCCAGATTCGCCACCGGATAGGCGGTGACTTCGAGCCCATTCACGAGCTGAAGGCGCGCCTCAAACACTGCGATCATCCGCGCCACCGCGTAGGGCGTCGCTTCCTCGGCGCCATGCCAGCCGCCCACCACCAGGGCGCGGACCGGACGCTCCACAGCCAGTCGGCCGCAGACGTGGAAATAGGGAATCATGTCCTTGCGGAGTCCCGACTGGGTGGCGCCCCATCCCACGATCAGGGAGGGAGAGTCCATCGAAAGCTCCACCAGAGGGCTGATCAGCCCGTCGAGGCTTCGAGGATCAGAAGCAAAGCGATCGTCGATCTGAAGGGTTGTCGTGTTCATGGCGGGAAAATTGTTTAGTGAATCAGTAGGCAATTATTGAGCGTGCGCAACAATAGATTCTGAAAAAGAAACGATCCCCGAAAAGGGAACGGGAAGGTTTTCCCGGCGACATCGATTGAGGGCAATCTCAGCAATATCCGCCAGGCTGTATCGGTCCATTACCTCGACCATGGCCGCGTGGACATCCACCATGAGCAGACGCAACCCGCAGTTTTCCCGGTCCGGACACGTGCAGGAGGCGTCCGCGGAATCCTCCACACATCGCAGGGGGCCCAGCGAATTTTCGAGCGACCGCAACGCCTCTCCCATCGAAATGGTCTCCGCCGGGCGGGCCAGGGAATAGCCGCCGTCCCGGCCACGCTTCGCGGTCAGAAATCCATCGGACCGCAACCTCGCCAGAATCTGCTCGAGAAAGGCGGCAGGAATCCCTTCCAGTGACCGGATCTCTCCGGCCCGCACATGCCCCCGGCCGGCACGATGAGCAAGCGCAAGGTCCAGCAAGGCCCTCAGCCCATACTCGGCACGCTTGGAAAGTTGCATTGTTGACTAAAGACATAAACTTTATCCGACGTCCATCGAAAGCGATACGTCCCCCTGCGACCACCGGCGCGATTCGTTTGGGTGAAGACTCGAAAACAAGGCTATACCCCGAGATCAAAGCTGGGACCCGCCGGCAAACAGCGTCCGCCCAAAATTGAGAAACTCAAAGGGGACGAGCTGCCTCCACCGGATCGCCCGGATCGCAACCCTCTGGCCAAGTCCGACGACGACTGACTCTCGAGCATACGCTGAGTGAATCGCCCCGCTGGGCAATTGTCGTCTTGCACAGTAGAGGGGGGGCAACGGAGCTGATCCCCGCCCAACAGCCTGATATAAATAGATGTTCGTCGCCACTTGCGGGGCGACTGCTTCAACAACGGATGTCCCTTGGTCGCCCGTTCTCAAAAATCGAGGCCGGACTTCGACTCCTTGAAGCGGTCAGCCCCGGAGAGGCGCGCTACTCTTCGTCAACATCCGGAAATCGCTTTCCTTCCTCGTCGTCGCGATAACGCGCCTTTCCACGGCAATCTGGCTTATATCACATCCGGCGCCGACGTGCGGCTGCGAGCGTCAGGAGTCCAAGAGCAATGATCGCACCGTATGTAGCTGGCTCCGGAACCACTACTGAGTAGTTCAAATAGATGTTCGTGCCATCGCTGGTCACAGTGAAGCGGTTGGAACCGGGAAGGTTGACGAAATTGCTCGTATTGACCGAAAAGGCCTCGGAGCTGAACCCGGCAACATTTCCGGCGGAAGCGATGATCCAGCTATACGTCTGAGTGGGGTCGAAATCCTCCAACGCACCCGGCTGGCCGGTCGAATCAAGCGAGTGGATTTGAACAATGAACGGGTTCGCCAGCGTGCTCTGGATGGTAAGGGTATCCGTCACGTCGAGCAGATCCCAATTCGTGCCGGCGCTTCCAATGGCGCTGTTGAGTTCCCATACGTAGATTCCACCACCGCTCCACGTGGTATCGGCCGCCGTGAGGGTGCCGGGGCTGTTACCCGGCGAAAGCACACCACCGTCCGCGATATCGAGAGCGCCGACGATGCCCGTGCCCGCAAGGATGCCACCGCCTTCCACCGTGGTAAGCGAGCTGGAAGCGATGGAGCCGGAAACCGAGAGGGTGCCTCCGGTTACCCGCGTCTCGCCGGTGTAGGTATTTTCCGCAGTCACCGTCAGCTTGCCACTGCCGATCTTCGTCAGGCCGCCCTCGCCATAGAGCACACCCGTGAAGGTCGCGTTGAGCCCGTTGGTGTCGATCGTCGACGTCGTCTCGTCGAGAAGGGTCATGCCAAGGCTGGTCGTGAGGTCGTTTCCGATCACCCGAATAGTGCCGCCGCCGAGATTGAACGTTGCGGTGCCGCTGCCCTTGGCGATGCCGTTGGTTCCTCCCACCTCGAGGGTGCCGCCGTTGAGGTTCACCGTGCCGGTGGAACTGGCGGCCTGCCCGATCACCAAGGCCTTGTCGACCGTTGCGGTGCCGTTGTTGTTGAGCGTGAAGACGCCCGTGCCTCCCTGCCCGACGTAGACGTTATTGAGAA
>CALGTD010000160.1 GCA_937901895.1 uncultured Spartobacteria bacterium
TACCGGCCGAGCTCGTATTACCCTCCCCAGCCGGCCCAGCCACAACCCGCCGGCATGCAGATCATCGGTTACACGGAAAACGGGTATCCGATTTACAGGCAGGCTCCTCAGGCGCGGGCGACGTATGGAACGCCGGTGAGTGCAAGGTATCCTGACACATGGTATCTCGCACACATGGGAGCGCGGCCTCGTGGAGCGACCGTTCCGTGACCACCATTCTTCGCCCGGAGGATTACTGAGGCGTATTTTCATTCGCAATTTTCATTCGCAACCAAGGTTATGAGTTACTGCCGTTTCTCCACTAAAGACTGCGACCTCTATTGTTACGAGGATGTTAGCGGCGGGTTCACCACGCACGTCGCTGCGCGTCGGGAGCGCCCGGAGGTCAAAGACCCGAAGTTTCCGGCTACCGGAGGTAGAGCAGCGATCATCCGGTGGCTTCGCGAGGTTGAAGACAACCGGGTTCAGATCGGCCTGCCTTACGATGGCCAGTCTTTCAACGACCCTGACCTTCCGTCTTTCCTCGCACGGGTGAAGCACCTGAAAGCCGTTGGCTACCGTGTTCCGGACCGGGTGATTCGCAATATCGAGGAGGAGATCGCCAAAAAGTGACTCACGATGACCGCGCAAAACGACACTGAAAACACGAAGGGCTCCAACGCGGTCAGCGTTGAGCCCACTGCCTTGTTGGGCTGTCCGATGTCAAGCAAGGAAATCTATTATAAAATTTACGGCAATCCCGAAGCGTGGGAGCGCGAATGGCTTGCCGGCAATACAGAATGGTGGCCGGATACAATCGACCTTCCGGGTGACGCCGAGCAAATAATCCGGTCTGGGTGTCCATCGTCGCCAATGCCGAGAAAGGCGCAGGAGCGTATCCAGAAACTCCGCGACGCTGGCGAAACCTACGTCACACATGTATCACCCGGAGTTCATGCCTACCGCATCGGGTTCGCCTCTGAATATCTGACGAACGCCAAAAGTGACTCACAGAGTCCCGAAAATTATACACAAGAATGAATAAGCTGATCCCAAAACCGGATGGCACCATCGAGTTCGGCATGTCCGGATGCTGCTGTCCTCCGGGAGAGGGCGACCGCCCCGGCTGGCATACCAACGCCTGCACGGATTGGGTTCGCGTTAACTCCGGCAAGTGGATTCGGCTGGACGGTTTCGATCGGACACACCGTCGCCAGGATATTTACGCGCTGGCAGAAGCCGCGGATACGGTTTCGGAGTTTGTGCTGGCGCTACCGGAACTCTTTTTCACCAAGACAACATGATTCTGCCCGTTATTGGACATTATGACTAATACAGACTCACATATCGCAGAGAGCGCGGCTGGGGATTCGCCTCAGCGACTGGTTCGATCCGCGCTCCCCGACTCCCGAAAATAAAAGTGAGAAAACTCACTAACACCACACCACCAACCCGACCGGCGCCAGGTCGTTAAAGTCGGAAAATCCAGACCATGAAACGCCTCCCCACTCAGGACGACATGCACCGCCGCGCTCGCGGCGAGACCTACTTCCACTTCGCCTATACCGGCACCATCGTCCGCTCGCGCGCGGGATGGACCCTGCGCTCCCTCGGCGACCATCTCTTTGTCGGCGACGGCGAGGAGGGAAAAGTGCGGCTCTTCCACGACGCCACAGGCGAACAAATGATGTTGGCCGAATGGCTCGCCGGCCGTCGCTTCACCGAGTTCGACCCTGTTGAGATCTTCGGCACCGCCAAGCCCGCCGGCGCGACAATCGCCGAATGGCTTCGCAGCCTCGAGGGCGACCCTCTGTTTTTCCCCGCCATGGCGTGGGTCAAGAAGACGGTCCCGCTCGACGTCCTGCTCGGCATCCTGCCATCCAGCCCCGCCCGCACCATCGACCCGGCCACCGGCTGGCACTGGTCCAGCGAAATGCAGGCGGCGGGCAACCCGAGTTACTACGCCTCGCAGGCCGAGTTTCGCCACCGCCTCCGGAACCCCGCCGACACCCAAGCCTCAATCTAAGTCTAGCAATGAATCGCAAGCTCCCCACCACCAAACAGCGGTCCTAAAGCTTACGCGTCATGTGAGATTCCTCACACTCCATCACATCGGCAGCAATGAGGCTGCCGATAAACAAAAATCAAAATGAACACCTCCGAAATCATCACTCGCTCCATCTCGAAAATCCGCGAAGGGGAAGGCGCGCCAGCAATCACCGTCGTCACTGCGGAAGCCGGCGCTGGCTGGTATGAGGTCGCGGTGGTCGATACCTACAGCGACCACCACCACGAAATCTCGCGCATCGTCAAGGTCCTGCCTGACTCCCTGACGGACATCGGCATGCATGCTGAGGCCGCCGCGCAAGAGCTGGCCAACAAGCACGGAGTGCGCGGCCCCATCGCCCTCGCCAAGATGCGGGAGGCCGACGACGAGGCCGCGGCGTATTGACATGAGCCCCGACCAATACCGCAAGCATCGCGAACAAATGAAAACCAAAATGCCATTCCCCGCTGAAATCGTGATACGAAAAAACACCGCCGGCTACGAGGCTGGATTCGCCAGCAAGACCACCGGCACCAGCGCCGCGTCTTTCTCAGTAACCGCGCCGGCTTTCCGTATCTCCAGGCATGGACCCGAGAACCTTCCGCCAATACATCCGCAAGCTCCGCTTTGTGCCGACGGATAAACACGTCGACGTTGAAATTGATGCGGCTCCCAGCACCGCGCATCTCCGCCAGCCCGACAACTTCTCGCTCTTTACGCGGATTGAGAAGAACGCGGATGATGAGGCGATTCGAGAAAAACTGGAGTCGATCGCCGTTGTCTTCGCCCTCGGCACGTTCTACCGGCGCACGCAATACATCACTGGCGAGATTGCCTATCAGTGGATAGCGCGGGCGCTGAAACGCGACCTCGGAATCACGGCACTTCCCTGTCGCAAGCATAAGGTCAACCGCCGGAAGCTCGCATAGTCGCCGGCCCGTCATGATCGTTTGAGGGTGTGGCCCACGGTGGCCACACCCTTTTTTCTTTCGGCTCGCCACAGCGTCACCCAGCGAGGAGTTCTTGTATCTCCGGTTGTGCGATACCAACCGACCAACGATCCCGTCCCACACGAGAAGCGTGCCCTTGTGAATACAGGCATCCTTCGGCTGATCCGCGCCGGCGAGAATCCGTCGAGGCAGGACGTTTTCAATGCGTTCACTGGGCGTGGAGGTCTTCACGGCTTGGATTACAAGGAGTTCGCAAACCGTTACGAATACTCGTCGGCGAAACAGGAGTGGGAACAGGGACAGTTTTTCACGCCGGATTGGATTTGCCGGTTGGCAACGAGCGTCCTTGAGATCACGGATACGTCGAGCGTCTGCGATCCGACTTGCGGGCACGGCGCATGGTTCAACCACATTCCGGATGGTGCGTTGATGCTCGGAAATGAGATCGACGCGGATGCGGCAGAAGTCGCGAAGTTCCTTTATCCGACCGCGATGATTTCTACGGATGACATTCGCACCTACACGCCGGCACCCGTCACTCACATCCTTGGCAATCCCCCGTTTGGCTTGCGCTGGTTGGCACCGGGATGCCCGATGGCCAACGATAAGGGCGAGGCCCGCAGCGAAGATGTCTTCCTCTGGTTTGTCGCGAACCATCTCCGGATGGGCGGACTCGCAGCCGTCGTTGTTCCCTCTGGCTGGCTGACCGACGAGCTGACCGATGCGAAGGCGATTGAGTTTTTTCGCAAACGCTTCGTCATGCTCGGTCAGGTGGACCTGCCCGAGGATGCGTTTGTTCGTTACGGATGCAAGTGCGTGTCCGCGAAACTCGTCATCTTTGGAACGCTCAACATCACCTTCACGAAGGAACAATTTCCTCGCGTTGATGGCCGTCACTGGAGCGCGACCACTCCGGTTGAGTCAATGGACATTACGGCTATTGCGAAGGAAGTTTCCTGCTACCTCCGGGCAACGGCGTCTTTGCGCTCGCCGCTGAGCGTAGAGCAATCCATGTCCCGGATGTCGGAAAGCCCGTCCCTTGATTACATGTTCAAGAAGTATCACTACCAACTGAAGTTGCGTGATCCGGACGCGGCGGCGGCGCAGGCAAACCGTTGGGTTGTAGCCCACCTGCCCAAGCCTGCCGGTATGAAGTTCGAGGAGTGGGAACGAACCCGGCTGAAGCCGGAAACCGTCGTCAATGAAACGCGCCGGCTCGTGAAGCGGCAACACATCGTTCCACGCCGCCTTGTCCGGCTCTGCAAAGGCAATGGCAGCATTTTCCTTCGCAGCTATTCGCCCGCAGCGGCCGCGGCGCTCCGGTCCCAGGAATCGTTTTGGGAAAACATCGAGCTTTGCCGGGGCGGCAGAATCGACCTGAGCACTCTCGAAGAGAACCTTCAGGGTCTTAACTCCCGCGAGACGGCTGAGCCGATCGCGTTCGAGACGTTCAATTTCGACAAGGTTGTCCGCAGGATTCGACGGCGATTCAATACATGGCTCACCCCGGTCGAAGAGTCCGATTCGCCCGCCATGCGTGAGCTTGTCGAAGCAGAATTTGAAACGGTGAACAAGTGCGGGCAGTTCCGCCGTGAAGAGTTGCAGCTTCGCGAGATCGCCCGAGTTCTCCCAAAAACCGGGGCGCTGTTGAATTGGGAAATGGGCTGTGGAAAAACCCTCGGCTCCATCCTTTGGGCACGCTGCCAGAAGCGACTTCTCGCAGAACGTCGCGCCCGCCACGGGTCCACCCTCATCATCTCATCCGCGCTCTCGATTTCAATGAACTGGACCGGCGCGTTGAAGCAGATGGGTCTCGATGCCGCTGTCATCACCCGCGCGGATCAACTTGATGGGCCGCTGCCAGAATTCGTCCTTGTCACACATACAACGCTCCAGAAGCTGAAGCGGCAGCTTCGTGCCGCCGGCAAGACGAAGCGGATCACACAGTTGATTGTTGATGAATCCGACGAGTTAGGAAACCGCCAGGCGGCCCGCACGCGCTCTGGTTTGTTCGTATCGCGCTCGATCTTGAAACGGCTAATCGCAACCGGCACCCCGGCGCGAAACTCGGCATCCGAGCTGTTCACCCAGCTTGACCTGCTTTTCGCTGGCAGCCCGGCATTTCATTGCGTCGGCAAGACCCGCGTCGTCTGGAATGCTGACCTGAAGGACGTTGTTGAAGAACCGAACACTTTTTACGGCGAGCGATACGAGAGCTTTCGAGGAATTGTTGAGTTTCGCCGGGCTCATGCCCCATACAAGCCCACTGTCCTCGGCGTTCAGCGATCATTGCCAACAGTTCCCAACGCAGCCGCATTGTCGGACTTCCTAAAGTGCGTCCGTAGCCGTCTTCGCCTTTCCGATCTTCGCGGATCGAATCCGCTCCACATTTCCACCACGGCGCTGCCGATGCGCCCGATGCATTTTGCGGTCTATGATGCGATCGCAGAGCACGTTCGAGGCATCATTCGCGCAGAACTGGCAGATGATTCCCGGAAGACTTCCCTTCTCGCCATCGCCCAACAGATCCGCGTCCTACAGCAGGCGTGCTCTGATCCGGAAACACACGCCCCAGGATTTCCGCTGGATGAATCCTCCAAGCGTCAGCACATCCTTTCCCGCGTTCGCAACAGCACAGCGAGTCACATTGCCGTTGGAACGATTTGGAAAATCAGTGCGGAAAACATCTCCGACTTCCTGAAGAGCAAAGGCGCCGGGCGAGAGGTCTTTTATTTCAATGGAGAAGCGTCGTTTCCGACACGCCGCAAGTTGCTGAGTGATTTCATGCGCTGCCCTCGCGCAGTGATCGTCACCACCCAGCAGTCGCTTCGCAGTTCCGTCAATGTTCCGTGCGTGTCCGAGGTGATTGCAGAGGCGTTGCCGTGGAACTTCCCATCGCTGGAACAATGGGCGCGACGTTTCGTGCGTTACGACAGCACACACAGCAGCGTGAATCTCGAAATCCTCGCGTGTCAGAACACCATCGAGGAGCAAATCCTTGGGCTTCTCCTTCGCAAGGCGAACGTCACTCGTGTTGCCACCGGCGATAACCTGGCTTGCGACGAAGAGCTTTTCAGCCAATACGGCATCGACAGCGACGACCTAATGACGCTCGTCGAATACCTGATGGGAGAGGACCGGGCGCTGGCCGCATAGTCGCGCTCTTCGAAGCCCCTCACAGAGACGGGTGAGCATATCTCTCTGTGATGGATACACTTACTCCTCGTGCCTACATAATCAGCTCGTTGCTCTGCAATGAGATACCCGAAAAGGATGGCGACTTTTATCGCCTGACGATCGGGGACAAGTTGGACCCCTCACTGGGGAACGATCCTGCCATAGTGCGGGATTGGATCAGATACGGACGGCATGCATTTGAGTCCAGGTGCATGCTATGGCAACTCCGGCAGCTTGGCGTGACAAACGTGACGGTGAGCTACGGGGGCGGTGGCGACGAAGGTCACATAGACGCTATCGAGTTGGAGCCGTTTATCGACACAACTCAGCTCGTGTGCGAAACGCCGTTCGGTTCTGTCCTCGTGGACACCTACCACAAAGACGGCTGCAAACTCTCCGACGTCATCGAGGATGTCCTTTGGCGATTTACCGAGCGGGTTGCCGGCTATGGTTGGTATAACAACGAAGGCGGCCGTGGCGATATTTTGGTCAACGTGGTCAAGGGAACGGCCGTCGTTTGCCACACTTCATTCACGGTCGAAGATTGTGAGCAATCGACGCCAATCGAGTTGCCGGACAGCCTCGGATTGGGAGCTTTCCTCGCGAAGCATCCGGCCGGACTCGCGTACGAATTCATCGCCGAGATCGAAGATGGAGACGTTTGCTATACCCTGCTCAACGCTTCTGCCGACGTTGAACACATCCCGGACGAAGAGATCGAGCCGATCAGAAACGCCCTTGTTACATACATGGCCAAGGTCTTCACCGAGCATGAGGCGTTCAACGATTGCGAGGACGGCTCTCGTGTCACCCTCACACTGACGCTGGAAAGCGCAGCCAGGGGTATCCTAAGCGGATGTTGGACCATTGATTCTGAGGAACCGGAGGAGCGCGAAGCATTCTCCCTCGAAACCTTGGAAGAGGTGGTCGATGAGGACGACGAAGAATATTAGGACAATGGGATCAGGATGGGGCGGTTGATTCCGCAACGATGGCTCCCTTCCTGACACACTGAGTCCTGCCGTGGGGCGGGTGCGCTTGGCAA